>NZ_JAWIRW010000009.1:0-203134 GCF_036319985.1 Stenotrophomonas sp. SMYL89
TGGGTCCGGTTGCGGGAGTGTCCGCGGCATGGATGCCGCGGCCAAGCCCCCATGGACGGGTTTACGGCGTCTCCCGCAACCGGACCCACCCCGCCATCCCACGGAATGCACGCTGTTGCTGTTGCTGTTGCTGTTGCTGTTGCTGTTGCTGTTGCTGTTGCTGTTGCTCTGGCTTCGGCAGGTGCAGGGCTGCAAGCCCTGCCGAACACCCCCCTACTTTGCCTGCTCGCAGAACTTCTGCCGGTACTCGAGCGCCTTCGGCATCAGCGCCTGCAGGTTCTGGATGCGGGTGCCCGGGTTCGGGTGGGTGGAGGCGAACTCCGGCGGCGCCTGGCCGCCACTGGCCTGGCCCATGCGCTGCCACAGCGGCACCGCCTCGCGGGGATCGAAGCAGGCCGCTGCGGCCAGCATCAGCCCCACTTCGTCCGCCTGCGTCTCGTGGCTGCGCGCATAGGGCAGCAGATATCCATAGCCCATCGCCGACATCATCATCTGTTGCTGCTGCGCATCCATGCCACTGGCGGCGCCGGCCACCTGCCCGATCTGGGTCAGCTTCTGCTGTGCCATGCGCTGTGCACCATGGCGCAGCAGCGCGTGGGCGATCTCATGACCCATCACCACCGCCATCGCATCGCGGGTGCGCGCTACCGGCACCAGCCCGGTGTAGACCGCCATCTTGCCACCCGGCAGGCAGAACGCATTGGCCTGCTCGGACGGGATCACGTTCACTTCCCACTGGAAATCCCGCGCGAAATGCGCTGGCTGCACGCCATGCTCCTGCGCCAGCGCGGTCTCCACCACGTCCACCTTGGCGATCAGCCGCTGGGCGATGTCGCGCACATCGCGCGCGATCGGTGCATTGGGGTCCATCGGCCGTTCCTGCGACAGGATCTGCTGGTAGGCCTGCAGTCCCAGCGCGGTTTCCTGGCGCGCGTCCAGGCTGCTGTCGATCATCACCTTCTCGCCGGTGTACGGATCGACCGTGCGGTTGGAGAACCAGTAGAACAGCGCATAGCCGGCGGCAAGCAGCAGCACCCACCAGCGGATGTTGCCGAACAGGCCACGCCGCTGCGGACCTTGCGACGAGCGGGAGAAGGGATCGTTGCGCATCGGGGGACTTCCTGCTGGCCCCGCCGGCCGGCGGGCACGGCGCAATCTTAGTGCGCCACTGCCCGCAGCGGGTGAAGCCGGGTGCCGCTCAGATGCCGCGTACCAGGCGGAAGCCGATGCGGGCGTTGGTGGTATCCGAATCCTGGGACTGCCGCCAGGCCGCACGGGTCTGCTCGGGGGCATTGGCCCAGTTGCCACCGCGGATCACGCGCGACCGGCAGCCCGGGTTGAACCAGGCGACGCCATCGGACGGTGCGCGGCGGTAGCTGGCATGCCAGCAGTCGGCCACCCATTCACTGAGGTTGCCGCCCATGTCGTGCAGGCCGAATGCATTGGCCTGGAAGCTGGCCACCGGCGCCGGTCCCCACCAGCCATCGCCATACCCGATGAACGCGTTGTGCCAGTGCCGGCCCGAAGGCGAAACGTCCTTGCTGCCGGTAAAGTTGCCGCTGCCTGGCGGCGGCACGCCTGCATCGCCCCACGGATAGCGGCCACTGCTGCCAGCGCGCAGCGCGTACTCGAACTCGGCTTCGCTGGGCAGCCGGTAGCTGCGGCCGGTCTGCTCGGACAGCCACGCCGCATAGTTCTCGGCATCACGCACACTGACGTGCATCACCGGCGAGTTGCCCAGCGCGCGGCCGCCGTCATAGTCCGAGCGCCAGTCCACGCCACTGCGGCGGATGAAATTGCCGCTGCGTTCGTCGTAGACCACCGAATGGCCGCGCCGGGTCGCGCGTGGACGCGCATTGGATGCTTTCACGTAGCGCTCGAAATCGCTGACGGTGATCTCGGTGATCGCCATTGCAAAGCCACGATCGAAGCGCACGTAGTGCGACGGACGCTCGGCATCACTCGAGCCCGGCTCGGCATCGCCCGCGCCCATCTGGAAACCACCGTGAGGCACCACCACCATCTGCGGCCCGCGCCCGCCATCGCGCATGGCGTCGCTGAACACCTGTCCTGGCCGGAAGCTGCCGTAATGGGTAGCCAGGTCGATGCGCTCGCGCAACTGCCCCACCACGGCGTCACCCGGCAGGGCGATGCGCAGCGCTTCGGCCAGTTTCTCGCGAGCCGGTTTCAGGCCCTGCGGCGTAGCGAGGTCGCGCAGGCCGTCATCACGCAGCTGCAGCAGCGTGGCGGCGCGGATCTGCTCGATGCGCTCGAACGCGTCGGCAATCGTCGGCGACGAATCGCGCACTTTGCTGGCTTCGGCCAGCCAGGTACCCGCGCTGGCGAAATCGCGCGCCCGCGCGGCGTCTTCGGCACGGCGGATCAAGCCGCTCTCGGCTGCTGCCAAGCCCTGCCGTGCGCGGCTGTTGTCTTCATCCAGCGCCAGCGCCTCACGGAAATTGCCGATGGCACCGTCGCCATCCTCGCCGATCCGATCCGAGCGCAGGTCCTCCTCGCCGGCACGGTTGTAGGCCACCACGCGCTGCGCCAGCTCCACCCGCGCCTGCAGCGCACGCACCTTCTCATCCTTCGGCGCCAGGGTCAGCAGCACCAGTGCCTGGCGGCTGGCCTCGGCCAGTGCCTCGCGCTGCTTCAGCGGCCGCACCAGCAGGGCATCGGCCAGCTGCTGCAGTCGCTGCCGGGCACGCTGCAGGCCCAGCCGGGCCTGGCGATCATCCGGGTCTTCTTCCTGCACCGCCAGCCACAGCGGAATGGCAGCGTCCGCATCTTCATAGAGCCGCCCTTCGGCGAACGCCTGCTCGGCGCCGCGACGCAACTGGGCCAGGCTGCGGCCCTGGCGGTCCACCCGTGGCGGCGTCCACTGCTGTACGTCCTCGGCGGCATCTTCACCGGCGATGGTCACGCTGCCCTGCCCGGCCTGCGGACTGGCATCGGTGCCGGTGTCGGCCCCCTCGGCCCCGGGCGCCTCTCCGCTGGCGGCCCTGTCCGCCGGCGCGGACGGCGACGGCGTGCAGCCGGCCAGGGCCACGGCCAGGGCGGTGCACAGCACGGGCGACAACGGAAAACGCAAGCAGAGCCTCCTTCGGCACGGACGCGGACCGACGTTAGGCTATTCTCCCCTGCCTGAGCAAACCCGAGTAGTAGGCCCTGACCCGTGGCAACCTGGATCACCACCCCCGCCGAGCTGGATGCGTACTTCCAGCAGCGCCCGACCCGCATCGGCCTGGACACCGAATTCATCCGTGAACGCACGTTCTGGCCGCAGCTGGCGCTGGTGCAGATGGCCGTTGGGCAGGACATCCTGCTGATCGACCCGCTGATTCCCGGCATGACCGAGGCGCTGGCGCCGTGGCTGGCCGATGAATCCATCACCAAGGTGATGCACAGCGCCAGCGAAGACCTGGTTGCCTTCAAGTGGGCCTGCGGCGTCCTGCCGCGACCGCTGTTCGACACCCAGATCGGTGCCTCGCTGGCCGGCATCGGCGGCGGCATGGGCTACCAGAAGCTGGTGGCGGAGATCACTGGCGTGGCGCTGGCCAAGGGCGAGACCCGCTCGGACTGGATGCGCCGCCCGCTGTCCGAGTCGCAGCTGCAGTACGCCGCCGATGACGTCGAGCATCTGTTCGCACTGCACGACGCCATCAATGCCAGGCTGCAGGCGCTCGGCCGCCAGCAGTGGCTGCACGACGATGGCGAGCGGCTGCTGGCCAGCGTCGCCAACGATGAAGACCGCTGGCCGCACCTGGCGATGCGCTCGGCACAGTTCCTTGATGCTGCCGCCCAGCACCGCCTGCTGCGCCTGCTGCGCTGGCGCGACGTGCAGGCACGCAACAGCGACCGCCCGCGAAGCTGGATCCTGGACAACGAACTGGCCGCCACCCTCGCGCGCACGCCACCGGCCGACGAGGCTGCGCTGGGCAAGCTGTTCGAGCAGTTCCCGAAGGCACCGCGCAAGCTGGCCGGCGCTGTCTGGCAGGCGCTGTCCACGCCGCTGGCCGATGAAGCCGACGCGCCGCTGGCGCTGCCGGCCAACGACAGCAACAAGCAGGCCCTGAAGAAGCTGCAGGATGCGGTGGCCGAGCGCAGCCGTGAGCTGGGGCTGCCGGATGGCATTCTCGCCTCGCGCAAGCATCTGGAAAGCTATCTGGAACGTCGCCAGTGGCCGGCCGCACTGGCCGGCTGGCGCCAGCAGGAACTGGAGTCGCGGCTGCAGGCACTGTTGCCCGCGCACTGAGATCAACCGGCGCCGGGCAAACCGGCGCCGGCACCGCAGACATGAGCATCTGCCACGCTTGCCGGCGCGCGCGTGGACCTGTCCAATAGCGTCCCCGCTATTGTTGGATTGCATCAGATGACAAATGGACTTGCGAAAGGCGGTCTTTCCATGGACGACCTGGCCTGGCGCGCGCAGGCGCGCAGCGCACTGCAGGAACAGGACTACGCAGCGCTGGATGCACTGCTGGCACCACACGAACAGGCCTGGCTGAACGGCGCTCGGCCACTGCCCGGCATCCGCTGGCGCCTGCGCAACCTGCAGGACACAGCGCTGCCCCTGGATGAGCGCCTGCAGCAGGCGCAACGGTGGGTTGCCGCCGATCCGCACAGCTATTACGCACGCCTGCGCCTGGGTGCCTGCTGGGAATCGGCCGCTGGCGCCCTGCGCAGCGCCGACGTGGCCGCACTGGTGGAAGACAGCCAGTGGCTGGCCGCACAGCAGGCGCGCGACCACGCCGTGCATGCCTATCTGCAGGCGATCGCGCTGTCGCAGCGACCGGCGCTGGCGCTGGATGGCATCAAGCGCATCACCAGCTACCTGCGCGAACCAAACTGGTTGCGCGCGCTCCAGGCAGGGCAATCGCCGGAGTCCGATGAAGCCGCCCTGGCCGAGCACTATCCGCAGGCGTGGCCGCAGGCATTGCAGTTGCTGTCGCGCTTCGGTGCGCCCCTGCAGCACCTGCCGGAATGCCTGCCGCCGCTGTTGCGCGATCGCAGCGAGGACGATTTCGATGCCCCTCTCGCGTACTGGATGCGCCTGGTGCTGGAACAGCGTCCGGACGACCTGGGGACGCTGGAAGACACCCTCTACTACCTGTACCCGCGCTGGGGCGGCAGCCACGAGGCGATGGAGGATTTCATCGAAGGCAGCTGGTGCCGCGGCCTGGATCTGGCACAGCGCAACGCATTGCGCTGGTGCAAGGAACAGGACTGGATGGGCGAGCTGCCGCGCCGCGGCGATGCCGAAGCGGTGGCCGTGCACGAGCGTGCGTATGCGCAGATCCTGGACTGGCACCTGGAGGGCTGCGTGCGCGCTGAAGTCCTGACCCAGCGTGCCGCACTCCGCTTTCATCTCGGGCGCATCGAGGAGATCGAAGACCAGGTGCAATGGGATGCCGGATGCATGCAGTCCGCGCTTGAGGACCTGCAGGAGGCCTGGGCACTGGATCGTGACATGGTCCTGCACGGTGGTTTCAGCAGCCTGGAGGCCTGCACCTGGTTCGCTCATGTTGAAGGGGCCGAAACGCTGTTCGCGCAGGTGGTGGACTACGCCGCCCGCGAAGGTGATTCCGCGCTCGGCCTGCTCTGGGCCGCCACCGCCATCGAGCATGGGCTGCTCGGCCAGGCAGCCGATCCGGCACGTGCGCAGCCCTTGCTGCAGCGCGCCCTGAAACTGGCCGCGCAGCAGAAGACGTCCACGGTCACCTTTGCGTCCAACCTGTTCTGCGATGTCTCGCAGGACGCAGGCCTGTCGTTGTTGCAGCGCATGGCCGACGACGGCGACGCCGGTGCGATGGCCGCGCTGTGCGACCTGTACAAGGGCCGGCTGGGCGGCCGCGACCAGCCGGACTTCGTTGATGCCCAGAAGGCCCTGTACTGGCAGGAGCGTGCCGTCGAAGGCGGCGACCTGATCGCCACGTACAACCTTGGCGTGCGCCTGGTTGCCGCCGGTGGCGCTGACAACGAAGCGCGTGCGCGCGAACTGTACCTGCGCTGCCTGCGCGAAGCCGACGCCGGTGAACGCGTGTGGGGCCCGACCTGCCGCAACCTGGCCTGCCTGGCCCTCGATGGCCAGAACGACGCGCACAAGCGCGAAGCGGTCGAACGCGCCCTGATTCCGCTGTGGTGGCGCGGTGAGGACAACGACAAGCTGTGGGCCGCCGGCTACCTGGCCGACATCTACCACTTCGGCAACGGCGTGCCGGCCAACGCCTTCCTGGCCCTGACCTGGCTGCAGCGCGCCAGCGAGATCGATAGGGAGTACGTGGATGTGGTGCGCATGGCGCCGCTGATCAACGGCGAAGGCCGCTGGTTCGGCGCCAGCCGCGCGCGCAAACAGCAGGCGCAGGACCGCCAGCAGGTGGACAGCGCCACCTGGGCCCTGACCTTCGGCCAGCGCAGCCAGGACAGCGACCTTACCGCAGTCTGAAACAACGAAAAGGGCGGCCCGGAACTCCGGGCCGCCCTTTGCATTCCAGCGGTGCGATGACGGGAGAACCCACCACCGCGCCAGAGCCTTACCAGTTCATGTTCAGCGAGACACCCACGGTGCGCGGTTCGTTGTAGACCGCGGCCATGTAATTCTCGATCACGCCCTTGAGGTTCTTCTCGTTGGTGATGTTGCGCGCGAACAGCGCCACTTCGTAGGCACCGTAGTTGCCCGAGTAGCCGATCTTCAGGCCGCCTTCGAAGTCACCCTTGGAGTTGAACTCCTTGCTGTCGTACAGCACGAAGCTGGTGTAACCCTGCTTGTTCCAGTCGGTGGAGACGAACATGGTGCCGGCGTCGCTGACCGGGAAGTCGTAACGGGCGGCCAGGTTCACGTTGTACTTCGGCGCGTTCGGCAGCGGGTTGCCGTCGATCTGCGCGAAGGTGTTGGCGCCGACCTTGATGGTCGGGTCATTCACCGTGCAGACCACCTGGCCGTTGAGGCCGCAGACCTGCGCGTACACGCGCTTGTCCTTGATCTCGCTGTGCAGCAGGCTCAGGCCGGCACTCAGGGTCAGGTTCGGGATCGGGCGCAGTTCCATGTCCGCTTCGAAGCCGTAGGCCTTGGCCTTGTCGGCGTTGAACAGCACGCCGTTGCCGTCCGAATCGTTGCCGTTGAGCTGGATGTCGTTGACGGTGTAGGTGAACGCGGTGGCGTTCAGGCGCAGGCGGTTGTCCCACAGGCTGCTCTTCACGCCCGCTTCCCAGGACAGGATGGTCTCGGAATCGGCGGTAGTGAAGTCGGCATTGAACACTGCCGAACGGCCCTGGATGGTCGGGCCGCGGAAGCCGCGGGCGACCTTCGCGTAGACGCTCACGTCCGGCGTGATCTGATACATCGCGCTCAGATCCCAGCTCGGGGTGGTGTCGGACATCTTGACGTCGGTGCGGCCCTTGTAGGTCACCACGCCGGCGGCGGTGTCAGCGGTCTTCAGCAGGCGGGTGTGCTTCTCGTCCTTGGTCTGGCGCAGGCCAGCGGTGACGGTGAACTTGTCGGTGAAGGCGTAGCTGATCTGGCCGAAACCGGCCCACGAGGTGTTCTTGTTGCGCAGGCGCACCCAGTTGTTCGGGTTACGTGCCGCGCCCTGCAGGAACCACGCGCGCTGGTAGAAGTCGGTGGTGTCGCTGCCGTTGAAGTAGAACGCACCGGCCTGCCACTGCAGCGCACTGTCGTCATGGCTGGCCAGGCGGAATTCCTGGGTCCACTGGTCCAGGTCGCGGATGCGGCCCATCGACTGGCCGTAGCCGTTCGGCACGCCGTTCACCGGGAAGTTCGCCGCTGCGCCACCGTCGGTGTCGCCACGGCTGTAACCGGAGGTGGTCTCGTAAGCGGTGATCGAGGTGAAGTCGATCGCACCGAAGTCGTAGCGTGCCTTCACCGAGCCGCCGTAGGTCTTGTACGCCTGCGGGTTGTTGTCGGCTTCGTCGTAGGCGACCTTGTCGCGCGGCACGTCGGTCTTGTTCGAGCCCTTGGTCAGCGCACTGCGCAGGAACAGGGTCGAGGTGCCTTCATAATCGCGGGCGTGGGCCGAGGCCAGGATCGAGAACTGGTCGCTCGGGGTCAGCAGCAGCTGCGCACGCACGTTGCGGTCATCGAAGCCGCCCATGGCGTTCTTCTTCGGGCTGACCGTGCCATCGGCGCTCGGGCCCTTGTAGGTGTTGTCGACGTAGTCGTCGCGGTGCTGGTACAGGGCCGACACGCGGAACGAGGCCACATCGTTGATCGGGCCGCCGAAGCCGCCGTCGATCGACACGCTGTTGTAGGTCGCATAGCTGGCGCTGACGCGGCCGGTGTAGTCCTGGGTCGGCTTCAGGGTGTCGAACTTGACGATGCCGGCGGTGGTGTTGCGACCGAACAGCGAGCCCTGCGGGCCGCGCAGCACTTCCACCTGGTCCACGTCATAGACCGGGTTGGACTTCAGCACCACGTGCTCCAGCACCACGTCGTCCTGGATGATCGAGACCGGCTGCGAGGCACCCAGGTAGAAGTCGATGTTGCCCAGGCCGCGGATGTAGAAGCGCGGGAAGATGCGGCCGGTGGTGGTTTCCGCATACAGGCTCGGCACGCGGCCGGACAGCGCCAGCAGGGTGTCGTCGCCGCCGGCGGTGAAGTCGCGCATGCGCTCGCCCTGCACCACACCGACCGAGACCGGCACTTCCTGCAGGTTCTGCTCGCGGTGTTCGGCGGTCACGGTGATCGTGTCCAGGCCGGTAGGGGTCGGCGCACTGTCCTGCGCGGCGGCACCGAAGCTGCCGACCAGGGCCAGACCGGCACAGGCCAGTGCCAGCGGGTGGCGGCGGAAGGAAACAAGGGAAGACGACAGACCCGACAGGCGGCGGGAATCGGTATGGGAGGGCATGCAATGCTCTGAGGAGGCGTCCGTGCGGCCTGCGCGGGCCGGGCGGCAAAAAGGAGGAAAACTGCGCAAGCGGCCATTATCCCCCAAATTGTTACGATTTCGTTGCGAAGCACCCAAACCCGGCGAAACAAGCGATTTCGGCACAGTCAGCCAGCACCGCCTGGGGTCAGATCCGTTTCCCAAGGAAAAACGGATCTGACCCCGGATCTCAGGGCAGCGGGGTCAACGCGACATCGACCATCGCCAGCAGGCGCTCGCGGCTGATGCCGTCACGCGCCTGCACCGAGATGCCATGCAGCACCGTGGCGAAGTGGTCGCCCAGCGCCTGCACCGCCGCGCCGTCGGCCAGCTCACCCTCGGCCTGCGCCTGCTGCAGCCGCGCGATGATCGCCGCCGTGCGCTGGCGACGATGGCTGGCCAACCAGTCCCGCACGCCTTCGCCATCGGGCGACACGCTGCTGGCCGAAGATACCACCAGGCAACCATGCGGACGCCCACGACGGGTGTAGGTCAGCACCGCCTCGCGCAGCATGGACCCGATCGCCTCACGCAGCGTGGCCTGCTCCAGCGCGCGCGGCGCGAAACCACCCTCGCCCTCTTCGTACAGCGCCACGGCTTCGCGGAACAACTGCTCCTTGCTGCCGAACGCGGCGTAGATGCGTGCAGAAGCAATGCCCAGCGTTTCGACCAGTGCCGACATCGACGTGCCTTCGTAGCCGTGCTGCCAGAACAGCAGCATCGCCTTGCGCAACGCCTGGTCCCTGTCGAATTCGCGCGGTCGCCCTGCCATCTGCCTGCCTGCTCCAGTGAGGCGCGCAGTGTAACGCGGGTGTTGACCATCGCGAGAGTCGCGCCTATTCTTTGTCGACCGACAAACAATTGGAGCAACACATGCAGACCCTCAAGGGCCCCAGCCTGCACCTGGCGCAGTTCGCCGGCGACCAGGCACCGTTCAACTCACTTGCCAGCATTGCCGAGTGGGCCGCTGGCCACGGTTTCAAGGCACTGCAGATCCCGGCCTGGGATGCACGCCTGTTCGACCTGGCCACCGCCGCCGACAGCCAGGACTACTGCGACGACATCCGCGGCACCCTGGCCGAGCACGGCCTGCAGGTCAGCGAGCTCACCACCCACATCCTTGGCCAGCTGGTGGCCGTGCATCCGGCCTACGATGAACTCTGCGATGGCTTCGCGCCGGAAGCACTGCGCGGCAACCCGAAGGCGCGCAGCGAATGGGCGCAGCAGCAACTGCACCTGGCCGCCCGTGCCTCCCGTCGGCTGGGCCTGCAGGACATGGGCACCTTCTCCGGCTCCTTCGCCTGGCCCTACCTGTTCCCGTTCCCGCAGCGCCCGCCGGGCCTGATCGATGCCGCCTTCGACGAACTGGCGCGCCGCTGGCGGCCGATCCTCGATACCTGCGAGGACAACGGCATCAACCTCTGTTACGAGATCCATCCCAGCGAAGACCTGCATGACGGCACCAGCTTCGAGCGCTTCTTCGAACGCGTCGGCCAGCACCAGCGCTGCCGCATCCTGTTCGATCCCAGCCACTTCGTGCTGCAGCAGCTGGACTACCTGGAGTACCTGGACATCTATCACCCGCTGATCCGCATGTTCCATGTCAAGGATGCGGAGTTCCGTCCCAGCGGCCGCCAGGGCATCTATGGTGGCTACGCCGACTGGACCGAACGGGCCGGTCGCTTCCGCTCGCTGGGCGATGGCCAGGTCGACTTCAAGTCGATCTTCTCCAAGCTGGCCCAGTACGACTACCAGGGGTGGGCGACGCTGGAGTGGGAGTGCTGCCTGAAGGACCAGGAAGCCGGTGCACGCGAAGGCGCTGCATTCATCCGCGACCACATCATTCCGGTCACCGACAAGATCTTCGACGACTTCGCCGGTGCACCGATCAGCACCGCGCAGATGCAGCACATGCTCGGCATCGCCTGAGCCCCCACGGAGCACTCCCCCATGACGACTTCCCTTCCCGCTGGCGCTGCCGGCGACGACACCCTGCACCACCACTACCTGCGCATCGATGGCCAGCGCGTGCATTGCGTCTCCGCCGGCCACGGCGAACCGGTGCTGCTGATTCCCGGCTGGCCGCAGACCTGGTATGCCTGGCGCCATGTGCTGCACGCCCTGGCCGACGCCGGCTTCGAAGCGATTGCCGTGGACCCGCCGGGCATCGGCGAATCCGATCGCCCCAGCCACGGTTACGACACCGGCAGCGCCGCCGCCGTCCTGCACCAGACCATGCAGGCACTGGGCCACGAGCGCTACCAGGTGGTCGGGCATGACATCGGCATGTGGATTGCCTATGCACTGGCCAGCGACCAGCCGCAGGCGGTGCGCCAACTGGCGGTCACCGAAGCGGTGATTCCCGGCCTGGCGCCGGAACCGGGCATCTTCGCCGCACCGGCCGACAACATCTTCCTCTGGCATTTCATGTTCAACCAGGTGGCCGACCTGCCCGAGGCACTCATCAGCGGTCGCGAGCGCGCCTACCTGGAATTCATGTTCGACCGCTGGTCATATCGCCGCGACGCGGTGGCTGCCGATACCTACATCGCCGCCTACAGCCGCCCCGGTGCACTGCGGGCCGGCTTCGCCTGGTACCGCGCGATTCCGGAAACCATCCGCCAGAACAAGGAACGTGCTCAGCGCCGGCTGGCGATGCCGGTGCTGGCCATCGGCGCCGAGCACGCCACCGCCGATGCGCCGATGCTGACCCTGCAACCGCATGCCGACAACGTGCGAGGCAGCATCGTGCCGGGCTGCGGCCACTTCATCATGGAAGAAGCGCCGCAGGCGTTCCTGGCGCAGCTGCTGCCGTTCCTGCAGGAGGCGCGCCATGCAGCTTGAACCCGCGCTGCAGCAGTTCGTCGATGCCGTTGCGGCCCATCCACTGCCGGACGACCTGCGCGAGCTGCGTGCGATCAGCGAGAGCGCGCTGCCTCAGCTGCAGGGCGCGCCGGAGCCGGTTGCGCATGTGATCGAGCATGCGGTGATCGCACGCGACGGCCACGCGTTGGAAGTGCGCCTTTACACACCGGAAGGGCTGCCCGATGGACCGGCACCGGCGTTGTTGTTCGCGCATGGCGGCGGATGGTTCCAGTGTTCGCTGGCGGTCTATGACGGCCCCTGCCGCGCGCTGGCCAATGCCAGCGGCTGCGTGATTGTCGCCGTGGGCTACCGGCTGGCGCCGGAACACCCGTTCCCGGTGCCGCTGCACGACCTTGCCGATGCCTGGTCGTGGCTGCAGGACAACGCCGAGCTCCTCGGGGTGGACCCGCAGCGATTGGCGATCGGCGGCGACAGCGCCGGTGGCAATCTGGCCGCCGCGTGCTGCCTGCAGCTGCTCGATCTTGGCCTGCCGCAACCGCGCCACCAGTTGCTGCTGTACCCGGCACTCGATGCAGGGATGGGCAGCGATTCCTACCGCGAGTACGCCAGTGGCTTCTACCTCAGTGCCGAACTGATGCAGCGCTGCTGGCAGGCCTATCTTGGCGAACTGCACCCGCCGCTGGCACAGGCCTCGCCGGCCCATGCAACGGATCTGCATGGGCTGGCGCCGGCCTCCGTGCTCAGCTGCGAGCACGACCCGCTGCGGGATGAGGCCGAACAGTACGCACGGCGGCTGCAGGCGGCAGGTGTCGACTGCACGCTCGAGCGCTTGCCCGGGATGATTCACGCCTGCATCCACCTGCACGCGGTCAGTGCCAGCACCGACGTGGCAGCACGTCGTGCCGGCGCGCTGCTGCGCCGGGCCCTGTCCTGAACCGGTCAGGGGCGGTAGCCGACGCGGCGCGACCACCGTCCCGGCCCGGCGCTTGGCAAGCCCGGCAGGCAGCGCTACACTGAAACCCTGCCGTGGGGCCATAGCTCAGCTGGGAGAGCGCGTCGTTCGCAATGACGAGGTCAGGAGTTCGATCCTCCTTGGCTCCACCACTATTCAGAAGAACCCGTAGATCCCCGTGATCTGCGGGTTTTTTCTTCCCAGCGCCCGCGGCTCAGGCCGGCTCCTCGCCGCCGTCCTTGCGCCGCGGACTACGCGAATGCGCATCACGCACCTGTTCATCACGCTGCGCCGGCCGGCGCTTTGCCACGTCATCCTGCTTCCGGTCCTGACGGCTTTCCTGAACGCCCTGCTTCGGGTCGCCCTGGCTGTTGTCGCGCTCACTCATCGACATCTCCCTCATCGGCGAAGATCCAACCTGCCATCACGCTAGACGCTGCAGAGTGATCTGCCGGTCAGCCTGGCGCGAACAGGGCGTGCAGCCTCGGCTTGCCGGTACTGTCCCCACGCCTCCAGAATCCGATACACCCGTTTCTGCGGTGCGCCATGCCCCTTTCTGTCCTGCACGCCTCGCAAGCACTGCCGATGCTCTTCGATGCGACCGACGGCAGCATCCGTCTCGGCAACCTGCCGACGCTGATCGGCCCCACCCTCTCGCTGGATGAGGCGCGCATCGCCTTCGCCACGCTGATGCATGGCGAGCGCGATGTCGGCACCGGCTATCACTGGCTCAGCCTGCACCGGCTAGGCCTGGCCGGTGCACCCGCTGGGATCAGCCTGTGCTTCCATGGGCAACAGCTCGACATGGTGACGATGGGTGTCGATCTGCCCGGTGCAGCACTGGAAAACGGCTGGCCGACCCAGGCGGCGATCGATGCCGAAGTAGCGTTCATGAAGCGTACGCTGGGCGCGG
This sequence comes from Stenotrophomonas sp. SMYL89, assembly GCF_036319985.1. NCBI lineage: Bacteria > Pseudomonadati > Pseudomonadota > Gammaproteobacteria > Lysobacterales > Lysobacteraceae > Stenotrophomonas > Stenotrophomonas sp. SMYL89. The sequence goes on from NZ_JAWIRW010000009.1 coordinate 13,574, forward strand.
CGCTGGGTCGCAAGCTGGCGGGTGGCCACGCCCGGTTCGACTGGGGAGAAGCCTGGGCCCGTTTCGATCCGAAGGGCTTCATGGCCAGCAGCGGCCTCCGCTACTTACCACGCTCGTAACCCCACTCAGGTGCGCGTGATCGACACCCCACCCTCCACGCGCATCGCGGTACCGGTAACGAAACTGCTTTCATCGCTGGCCAGGAACAACGCCGCGTTGGCGATCTCCTCCGGCTCGGCCATGCGCTTCAGTGCGTGCAGCGAGCGCACGAAGTCGCGGGCGTCGCCGGTGGGAGCGGCCTGCCGCCCCATCTCGGTATCGGTGCCACCAGGCAACAACACGTTGCTGCGTACGCCGCGCGCGCCATACTCGGCAGCGATCACCTGGCTCAGGCCGATCAACCCTGCCTTGCTCGACGCATAGGCCGCCATGCCCGGGAAGCCCACGGTGTGGCCGACGAACGTGCCAACGAACACCAGCGAGCCGCCGCCGCGCGCCAGCAGTGCCGGCAACTGCGCGCGTGCAGCATGGAAGGCGGCATCCAGATTGGTCGCCATCACCTCGCGCCAGGCGTCCACGGGGAACTCCGCCGCCGGCACGCCCGGGCCAAGCATGCCGGCATTGTTGATGGCGATGTCCAGGCCGCCGAATGACTGCTGGGCCAGATCGACCAGCGCCTGCGCCGTGCCCGGGTCGGCGACGTCGGCGGCATGCACCACGGCGTCGCCACCGGCGGCGCGAATCTGCTCGGCCAGCGCCTGCAGCGGCTCCGGCCGCCGTGCATTCAGCACCAGCTTTGCCCCTTCGGCAGCAAAGCGCAGCGCGCTGGCGCGGCCGATGCCGGCGCTGGCTCCGGTGATGAGTGCGATCTTGTTGTTCAAGCGCATGGTCGTGGCATCCGTTGTGAAGTAGCCGCAACGATGCCCTGCCTCTGGACTGCCAACACTCCGTTTCCGGGCCTCGCTGGCAAGTGCAGGAAACGGAGTTTTCGTGGCTGCGGCACATGCCAGAATCCGCCCATGGACAGCACCGCCTCCCCCACCACCGACGCCCGCGTCGAACGGGTCTGCCGCCACCTTCAGGCCAGCCTCGACGAACCCTCGCTGCAGGAACTGGCCGACATCGCAGGCTGCAGCCCGACCCGCCTGCATCGCCTGTTCAAGGAGGCAACCGGGCTGACGCCGAAGCAGTACGCTGCGGCACTGCGCGCCGACCGCCTGCGCACCGGGCTGCAACAGCAGGAACGCATCACCGACGCCTTCCACGATGCCGGCTTCGGCTCCAGCGGACGCTTCTACGAGAACGCACCGAAGTTGCTGGGCATGACTCCCAAGCAATGGCGCGCAGGTGGTCGTGGCGAAGTCATCCACTTCGCGCTTGCCGAAAGTTCACTGGGCAGCGTGCTGGTGGCCAGCAGTGCCACCGGCGTGGTCGCGATCCTGCTCGGCGACGATCCGGAAGCGCTGCTGCAATCGCTGCAGCACCGCTTCCGCCAGGCCAAGCTGGTCGGTGCCGACAGCGGTTATGAACAACTGGTGGCACAGGTGGTAGGTCTGGTCGAGGACCCGACACGGGGCGCCACGTTGCCGCTGGATATCCGCGGCACCGCCTTCCAGCAGCGCGTGTGGCAGGCGTTGCAGCAGATCCCACGTGGCCAGACCGCCTCGTATGCCGACATCGCCACGCGCATCGGCGCCCCGCGATCAAGCCGTGCGGTGGCTCGCGCCTGCGCCAGCAATCCACTGGCGGTGGCCGTCCCTTGCCACCGCGTCGTACGCCGCGACGGCGACCTGTCCGGCTACGCCTGGGGCGTGGCGCGCAAGCGCGAACTGCTGCGCCGGGAAAAGGCCTCGACTGCCTGAAGTGGGTGCCGACCTTCGTCGGCACGCCCGGAGGTAGCGCCGGGCCATGCCCGGCGAACACTCAATCCAGCTTCACCACCAGCTTGCCGAAGTTCTGCCCCTTCAGCGCCCCGAAGAACGCCTCCGGCGCATTCTCCAGCCCTTCCACCACATCCTCGCGGTACTGGATGCGGCCCTCACGCAGCCACTGCGGCATCTCGCGCTCGAAGTCCGGCCACAGATGGTTGAAGTCGTGCACGATGAAACCGCGCACGGTCAGGCGCTGGCGCAGGATCTGGCTGAACAGCGCTGGCAACCGGTCCGGCCCGGGCTGTTCAACGCCGCGTTCGTTGTAGGTGGCGATGGTGCCGCACACCGGAATGCGGGCGAAGTCGTTGAGCAGCGGCAGCACCGCATCCAGCACGTGCCCGCCCACGTTCTCGAAATACACGTCGATGCCCGCGGGCACCGCCGCGCGCAGCTGTTCGGCAAAGTCGGCCGCACGATGATCCAGCGCCACGTCCACGCCCAGCGTCTGCAGGTAGGCACGCTTGGCTTCACCACCGGCGATGGCGACCACGCGCGCGCCTTGCAGTTTCGCCAGCTGCGCAACCGTTGCGCCCACCGGACCGGTCGCGGCCGCGACCACCAGCGTCTCGCCCGGCTTCAGGCGGGCGATCTCATGCAGGCTGGAATACGCAGTGAATCCGGGCATGCCATACACGCCCAGCGCCGTGCTCAGTGGCAGCCCGGCCGGATCGAGGCGACGCCCCAGTGCCTTGCCCGGCAGTACCGCATGGGTCTGCCATCCGCCTGGCGCCAGTACCAGCTCACCTGCGGCCACTCCCTCGGCGTTGGACTGCAGCACCTCGGCCACGGTCTGGCCTTCCATCACCGCATCGATGGCCACCGGTGCGGCATACGAGGGGCCCTCGTCCATGCGTCCACGCATGTACGGGTCCAGCGACAGGTAGCGGTTGCGCAGCAGCACCTCACCCTTCGCCAAGGCCGGCAGTGTCGCCTGTTCAAGGCGGAAGTTGGCTGCCGTGGGCGCGCCCTGCGGGCGCGAGGCCAGCACGATGCGGGAGGTAACGAGGGAATCGGACATGGTGACCGGCTCTGCTGTTGCCAGCATCAGGAAAGGAATACCGACACTACGCCGCAACGATCGCCGGAAACGGCCACGAAAACAGCGTTCCATCGCCCGCCCAGACGCGGCACCGACACAGGCCTTGCCGTTGCGGCATTGCCGATCACCGCGGCCTGCTGATTTCCGCCACAGGGGATGATCAGGATCGCGCCGGGGCGTCCGGATCGATTCCAGGCCCTTCCCGCCCTGCACCGCGACGGCGGATCAAGTACTTGCAGGCGCGCAGACGGCAATGTGAAGAATTCTTGGCAAAACGCTTGCCGAAGACTGCCGACCTCCGTAATATACGCCTCCTTGGCAGCGACCTCGCTGCTACGAAACATGTGGCCGAGTAGCTCAGTTGGTAGAGCAGGGGATTGAAAATCCCCGTGTCGGCGGTTCGATTCCGTCTTCGGCCACCACTTTCGAAGGCCTGCAGAAATGCGGGTCTTTTTTTTCCGGAAACCGCATTCACCGCGGTCGCCACACAATTTGGCCGAGTAGCTCAGTTGGTAGAGCAGGGGATTGAAAATCCCCGTGTCGGCGGTTCGATTCCGTCTTCGGCCACCATCTTCAGAGACCTGCAGAAATGCAGGTCTTTTTTTTTTGCCTGCGGCCGGTTGACGAAACATTTACACCGCTACCCGGCGCGGCACCTACGCTGCAGATTCCTGCCGGAGCCTGCCGATGCAACTGCGCCCCACCCTGCTCGCCTGCCTGCTGCTGGCCGCCGCCCCGGTGATCGCCGCCGAGCCATTGCGGGCGGTCGACAGTCTGGACATCGATCGCTACGCAGGCCAATGGCACGAGATCGCTCACCTGCCGGTGTCGTTCCAGAAGCAATGCGTCGGCGAGATCACCGCCAACTACGGGCTGCGCCGCGATGGTCGCATCAGTGTCACCAACGCCTGCCGCAGCGCCGACGGCGAACGCGTGGTCGCTGAAGGCGTGGCACGCCTGGTAGCCGGCCATCCAGGCCAGCTGCAGGTGCGCTTCGTTCCGGACTGGCTGAGCTGGGTGCCACTGGTCTGGGCGGACTACTGGGTGCTGGCGCTGGACCCGGACTACCAGTGGGCGCTGGTTGGTGAACCGGACCGGAAATACCTGTGGATTCTCTCGCGCCTGCCGGAAATGGATCGCGCCCGATTCGAGCAGCTCAAGGACAAGGCTGAAGCGATGGGCTACGACCTCGGTCCGCTGCGGGTGATGGCGCCACTGCGCGATACCCCCGCCGATTGAACCGCAACGCGATCCGCGCGCAGCACGCGCCCGATCCGGCGCCGCGCACGCCCGGCCGCCATCTTCACGCGCTACCCTCTGCGACGGGTCGCCACAGGCGATCCAAACGACCATACGCCGTAGTATGCTTATTCCAACGCACCGCCTCCAGAGGACCTGCGCCCATGCTCCACCGTTTCCGTATCGCCTTGATCGTCCTGAGCACCCTCGCCCTTGCCGCCTGTGGCAACGGCATCGTCAAGCGTGTTTCGGAACCGGCGGCCAGCCTCCAGCAGCTGACCGTGCGCGCCGACGGCAACTGGACCGTGGCCCTGCGCCTGCAGAACTTCAGCTCGATGCCGATGACCTTCGACGATGTCTCGCTGGCGCTGACCGTTGGCGACAGCGACGCCGGCACCCTGCAGGCCAAGCCGGGCATTTCCATCGGCGGCACCTCGGCCGACGTCATCAACGTCGACCTGGTACCCAGTTCGGCCGCACGCCTGGTGGTGGCCGATGCACTGGCCGGCAACCGCACCCTGGCCTATGGCCTGAAGGGAACAGTCGCGGCCACGCCGCAGGAAAAGAAGCAGCGCAGCTTCGATATCAGCAGCCGCAGCACCCTCAACCAGGCCCCGGGCCTGCCGGGCGTGCTGCGCTGATTCCCACCTTCCGTCGCGGCGCCTGGTGCCGCTCTCCCCTGCCCTGATCAAATCGAGACGTACCGATGAGCAGCTACACCGCCCCGCTTTCCGACCTCCGTTTCGCCCTGCACGACGTGCTCAAGGTCGAATCCCTGTTCGCCCGCCTGGGCTTCACCGACGCCACCGCCGACGTGGTCGATGCCGTGCTGGAAGAAGCTGGCCGTTTCAGCGCCACCGTGCTGGCCCCGCTCAACAGCGTTGGCGATGAGATCGGCTGCGTGCTCGACCAGGCCACCGGTGAAGTGACCACCCCGCCCGGCTTCAAGCAGGCCTACGACCAGTTCGTCGATGGTGGCTGGACCGGCCTGACCGCCTCGCCGGAACTGGGTGGCCAGGGCCTGCCGCACACCCTGGGCGTGCCGCTCAACGAAATGATCAACGCCGCCAACCTGGCGTGGGGCAACTTCCCGCTGCTCTCGCACGGCGCCATCGAAGCGCTGAAGCAGCACGGCGAGGCCTGGCAGCACGAGGCCTTCCTCAAGCCGCTGATCGAGGGCCGCTGGACCGGCACCATGTGCCTGACCGAGCCGCACTGCGGCACCGACCTGGGCCTGCTCAAGACCAAGGCCGAGCCGAACGCCGACGGCAGCTATTCGATCACCGGCACCAAGATCTTCATCACCGCCGGCGAGCACGACCTGACCGGCAACATCGTGCACCTGGTGCTGGCCAAGCTGCCCGACGCCCCTCCGGGCGCCAAGGGCATCTCGCTGTTCGTCACTCCCAAGTTCAAGGTCGACCGCGACGGCAACGTCGGCGAGCGCAACGCGCTGCGCTGCGGTTCGATCGAGCACAAGATGGGCATCAAGGGCTCGGTCACCTGCGTGATGAACTTCGATGGTGCGCAGGGCTACCTGGTGGGCCAGCCGCACAAGGGCCTGCAGGCAATGTTCACCATGATGAACACCGCACGCTTGGGCGTCGGCCTGCAGGGCATCGGCCTGTCCGAACGCGCCTACCAGAACGCGCTGAAGTACAGCCGTGAGCGCCTGCAGTCGCGCGCCCTCAGCGGCGCCAAGTTCCCGGACAAGCCGGCCGACCCGATCCTGGTCCACCCGGATGTGCGCCGCATGCTGCTGACGGTGAAGTCACTGGTCGAGGGCAGCCGCCTGCTGGCCCTGCACGCCGCCACCCTGATCGATGTCGCCCACCACGCCGAGGACGCCGCCGAGCGCGAGCGCGCCGACACCCTGGTGAGCTTCCTCACCCCGATCTCCAAGGCCTGCCAGACCGAGTGGGGTATCGAGAACACCTACAACGCCCTGCAGTGCTTCGGTGGCCACGGCTACATCCGCGAGCACGGCATGGAGCAGCTGGCGCGCGACGCCCGCATCACCACGCTGTATGAAGGCACCACCGGCATCCAGGCACTGGACCTGATCGGCCGCAAGACCGCGTCCAGCCAGGGCGCCGGCCTGAAGCTGATGCTGGCCGAGATCGAAGCCTTCGCCAAGGAACACGAGGGCAACAAAGCGCTGGCCGAGTTCATCGGCCCGCTGCGCGCCAAGGCGGCCGAATGGGGCAAGCTGACCCTGGACGTGCTGCAGCGCGCGGCCGCCAACCCGGACGAACTGGGCGCGGCCAGCTACGACTACCTGTTCTATTCGGGTTATGTGGTGCTGGCCTACTGGTGGGCCCGCAGCGTGGCCGCCGCCGATGCCAGCGCGCACGGCGCCGCCTTCGCCCAGGGCAAGCGCGAGACCGCGCGGTTCTACTTCGCCCGCGTGCTGCCGCGCACCCTCAGCCACGCCGCCGCCATCCAGGCCGGCGCCGCCCCGCTGATGGCGATGGACGACGAGCGCTTCGGCGCCTGAGCCCACAGGGTCGGATCCCTTTCCGCAGAAAAGGGCTCTGACCCTCGCATCCACACATGGCGTGGATCTGCCCGAATTGGGGTCAGAGCCTTTTCCCTGCGGGAAAAGGATCCGACCCCGGCCTGGCAGCCCCCAGTCTCTCTCTGGAGAAAAGCCCCCTTTTGTTAAAGGGGGCGCGCCGAAGGCGCGGGGAATAGGAAGAATGCGCGGACCTGAATCGTTGCGATTTGCGTATCGCCCACAGGCGATACACAAATCGTCAACATTCAGGTATAAGCTGTTCTCCCGATGGAGACAGACACTACACGCTTGGGTCTGATCGAAGCCGGAGCTCCGTTTTCTGCTCCGGGCGCCGAAGCATCGCCCAACGCCACGACGCTGCATCGACCCGGTTCCGTCCGGCTGCTCTCGCTTGATGCCCACGGACGCGTACTGGACTGGATCACCTGGCAGGACGCGGCGTGCCTCTACGCCCGCGAAGCCGTCGCCTGGACACTCGGCGATCCCTGCCTGCACATCCATGGCGGCACCAACCGCTTCAGCGGCCTGCAGAGCGGGATGGACCTGCACCCGATCATCGCCGCGCGCGGCCACGCCCGCTCCCGCGCGATCGACCCGACGCCGAACCTGACCAACCCGGCCCTGTTCGCCCGCGATGCCCATCTGTGCATGTACTGCGGCCAGCAGTTCAACCGCCCCACGCTCACCCGCGACCACGTCATGCCCTTGTCCAAGGGCGGCCTGGACTGCTGGGAAAACGTGGTCACCGCCTGCTTCCACTGCAACTCGCGCAAGAGCGACCGCACCCCGCAGCAGGCCGGAATGCCCCTGCTGGCGGTGCCCTACCGGCCCAGCTGGATCGAGCATCTGATCCTGTCCAACCGCAACATCCTGGCCGACCAGATGGCCTTCCTGAAGGCGCAATTGCCGAAGCGTTCAAAACTGAGCACTTGAATCGCCGAAAATGCAACCCTCACCGTCCTGTCACGGGCGGCGGCGTTTGCTTGCCCCACCCCCGTTTGAGGGCGAAAATGGGCATTCAGAACAAGTGCGAACATGATGATCGACTCTGCCCGCTATCCCCGCCTCGCGCGCATCCAGACACCGGATGACCTGCGCACGTTCGACGAATCCGAATTGAGGGCGGTCGCCGACGAACTGCGCGCCTACCTCATCGAATCGGTGGGCAAGAGCGGCGGCCACTTCGCCGCCGGCCTGGGCGTGATCGAACTCACCGTGGCCCTGCACTACCTGTACCAGACCCCGCAGGACCAGCTGGTCTGGGACGTCGGTCACCAGACCTACCCGCACAAGATCCTGACTGGGCGCCGCGACGAGATCCACACCGTCAAGCAGAAGGACGGCGTGGCGCCGTTCCCGAAACGTGAAGAGAGCGAGTACGACACCTTCGGCGTCGGCCATTCGTCGACCTCGATCTCCGCCGCGCTTGGCATGGCCATCGCTCGCCAGTCCGAAGGCGACAACCGCCAGGTCGTTGCGGTGATCGGTGACGGTGCAATGACCGCCGGCATGGCCTTCGAAGCGCTGATGCACGCCGGCGGCATGGAGCCGGAGCCGAACCTGCTGGTGATCCTCAACGACAACAACATGTCGATCTCCGAGGCGGTCGGCGGCCTGACCAAGATGCTCGGCCGCGCCACCGGCAGCCGCACGCTCAATGCACTGCGCGAAGGCGGCAAGAAGATCCTCGGCGACAAGAAGAACAACCCGGCGCGCTTCGTGAAGCGCTGGGAAGAACACTGGAAGGGCATGTTCGTGCCGTCCACGATGTTCGAGGAAATGGGCTTCCACTACACCGGCCCGATCGACGGCCACGACATGCCCGCCCTGCTGTCCACGCTGAAGACGCTGCGCGCCTCCAAGGGCCCGAAGCTGCTGCACGTGATGACGACAAAGGGCAAGGGCTACGAGCCGGCCGAAGGCGATCAGATCGGCTATCACGCGGTGGGTCCGTTCGATCCGGACAAGGGCCTGGTGGCCAAGGCCGGCGCCAGGAAGCCCACTTACACCGACGTGTTCAGCGACTGGCTGTGCGATGCAGCCGCCGCCGAGCCACGCCTCTACGGCATCACCCCGGCGATGCGCGAAGGCTCCGGCCTGGTGCGTTTCAGCAAGGAATACCCGCAGCGCTACTTCGACGTGGCGATTGCCGAACAGCACGCGGTCACGCTGGCCGCCGGCATGGCGACCCAGGGGGGCAAGCCGGTGGTGGCGATCTATTCGACCTTCCTGCAGCGCGCGTACGACCAATTGGTGCACGACGTGGCCATCCAGGACCTGGATGTACTGTTCGCGATCGACCGCGCCGGCGTGGTCGGCCCGGACGGTGCGACCCACGCCGGCAACCTCGACCTGAGCTTCCTGCGCTGCGTGCCGAACATGGTGGTGATGGCGCCATCCAATGAAGCGGAGTGCCGGCAGATGCTCAGCACCGGCCTGCAGCACCCGGGCCCGGCCGCCGTGCGCTATCCACGCGGCACTGGCACCGGCGTCGCCGCCGGCACCGACCTGTCCACCCTGCCGATCGGCAAGGGCGAGCTGCGCCTGCAGGGCAGCCGCATCGCCCTGCTCGCCTTCGGCAGCACCGTGGCCGCCGCCGAACAGGTTGGCCGCGAACTGGGCCTGAGCGTGGTCAACATGCGTTTCATCAAGCCGCTGGACCGCGAGCTGGTGCTGGCTGTCGCCGCCCAGCACGAGGGGCTGGTGACGATCGAAGACAACGTGGTGGCCGGTGGCGCCGGCTCCGGCGTCGGTGAGCTGCTCAATGCCGAAGGCGTGCTGCGCCCGATCCTGCACCTGGGTCTGCCCGACAGCTACCAGCACCACGCCAGCCGCGAGGACCTGCTGGCCGAAGCCGGCATCGACGCTGCGGGCATCCGTGCAGCGATACTCAAGCGTTGGCCTCAGCTGGCCGCGGGTACCCCACCGCTGAGCGCGGCGGGCTGAAGCAGCTCAGCAGACGGCGGATCCACGCATGGCGTGGATCTACCGGAGACACGCATCCATTCCCCGAACGGGTGCATCCACGCTACGCGTGGATGCCACACCCGGTAGATCCACGCCATGCGTGGATGGCATGGACAAAGCCCCCGGTTGCCGCCACCTGCGCCCCCGCGCTCAGCCGTAGCTGACCGCTTCCACGAAGGCGCCGCTGGCTTCCACGCGCACGGCAGCGCGCTGCCCGGTATCGACAAAGTGCAGGCGCGCCAGGGTTTCAGCGAAGTCGAAGGCCCGGGCACCGTCGCGGAAATCGATCGGCTCCGGCCGTTCCGGATGCAGCACGCGCCATTGGCGCTGTTCGCATTGCAGGCGGATCAACATGCGGCTCACTCCTTGAGTCAGCGTATCGACGGTAGCGGAACATTCCTGCCGATCACGGCAGGCATCATCGCAACAGATCAGGGACACACAGAGGTGCCCTGATCGCAGAAGATACGACAGTTCAAAATGTGAGCTGTATCAGATTTTTCTGATTTTAGAGGGCCACGCTCAATTCACCTGGAACTGGGCCCGGCAGCCGTCGCTGACCCAGATACCCCGGCGATCCCAGCCCCAGGTCTGGCCCTCGATGCAGGCACTGCGCGAATCCTGGCGAACCAGGCGCACGCCGCGGCGGATGCGGGCGTCGCAGTACTCCTGGCGGTGGCCATTGGAATGGCAGGTGATCACCTCACCGCCGCCCCAACCGTTGCCATTGCCGTTACCCCAGCCTCCACCATTGCCCCAACCGCCACCACGACGGTACTCACCGACGAATTCGGCGCGGCAGCCCTGGGTTACCCAGACGCCGTAGCGTGACTGGCCCCAGGTCTCACCTTCCACGCAGGGCGAACCGGACAGCTGGCGGATCATCCGCGCCCGCCCCTCCAGGCGGCACTCGTTGCTACGATTCTTGATCGACTCGCAGCGTACGATGCCGCTGCCTTCACGGCCGCCATAGCGGTCATCGTCATAGCCGTAACCGTAGCTCTGTGCCTGAGCGCCGCCGGCGGCGGCGGCCAGCATTGGCAGCAGGGTGCAGGCCGCAGTGCGCCAGGTGAGTGCCTTGCCCATCGATATCTCCAGATGAATACGATGGCGCAAGCATCCGGGATTCGTGGCGCGGCGCACAGGGGGGCACACCACCACGGTTTTTCCCCATTCAAACAACTCAACCGCGGCTGACTGCGCCGCCGAGAGGCTTCAGCCGCCGACGTGCAACGCATCCACCGCGCTGCCCAGCGCCTCGACCCGCACCGTGCTGCGCTGGCCGGTGCGACGGTGATGCTCCAGGGCAAGTGCTGCGGCGGCATCGAACGCATCGGCACCCCGCGCGTAGCTGCTGGCCTCACCGGCGCGTGGATCCAGCACGGACCAGTGCCGTGCATTGCATTGGACAGTGATGACCATGGAAAACTCCTGCAGGACGGAAAGATGCACCGGCAGCGGCCCCCTCCTGCAGCCGGTACACCATCAGGCTAGCGAGCGCCTGCGCTGCGGCCTATCAGACATGTACGAAAATGCCGCGCCATTGGGTCGGATTCCCGCGCCCTCACAACCCTGAGCCGGTTTAACGAGTTCATTTTCGTGATCCTTGTCACGGAGTCAGCGGAGCTTCACACTATCGTCATCAACAGGGGCCCCTTCCACATGCGCACCTTCTTCTCACAGCAGCGCGGCACGCTGCTGAAGTTCTATTTCGTTGCCAGCTACGTCGTGCTGATCGAGGAGCTGATCCGCGCTGCCGTGCATTGAGTGCTTGATGCCGGATTGAGCACGGCGGACACTGTTGCTTTAGGCACGGAGCCCGCCCGATGAAAGCGCTTTTTCTGATTCCAGCCCTGCTGCTCCTGGCCGCCTGCGCGAGCCAGGATCAGGCAGCCGCCCGCGCCGATGCCGCAGCTGCTTCGCCTGCCACGCCGGTTGTCGGCGGTGATCGAGATGCCCACGGCTGCATCGGTTCGGCCGGCTACCAGTGGTGCGAGCACAGCCAGCGATGCGAACGCCCGTGGGAACTGGCGCAGGACCAGGGCCTGGCCAATACCGCCGAGGCCATCGACAGTTATTGCGCGAAGCCGGCCAGCCCGGCCCGCAAGTGAGCAGTGCCCGCCATGGCTGAATTGAGCCCGCTGCCCTCCCTCCCCCCGGGCCGCTACCGCCACTTCAAGGGCGGCGAGTACGAAGTGATCGACATCGTGCGCAGCAGTGAAACCCTGCAGCCGATGGTGCTGTATCGCGCCCTCTATGGTGAAGGTGGCCTCTGGGTCCGTCCGTATCCGATGTTCATTGAACAGGTTCCTGGCGAACACGGACCGCAACCGCGCTTCGCCCGTATCGGCGATTGAGTCCAGGCTGCCGGCCTCTTGCCGGCGGTGGCAGCGCAGCGCAAAGCAAAGCCTGCGCTACAATCGTACCGTCCAGTCGGTTTCTTCCTGCCATGTCCGCATCCCCTTCCCGCTCGCGCCGCAAGGCGCCCGACAGCGTGCGCCAGTCGCTGCTGCAGGCCACCATCGCAGTGATCGGCCAACAAGGCCTGGCGGCCCTGACCGTCCAGGACGTCGCGCAGGCAGCCGGGGTCAGCAAGGGCGCGCTGTTCCATCATTTCAGCAACAAGCAGGCCCTGGTCGACGAAGCCATCGGGGCACTGATTGGCGAATTCGAAGCGCGCGTGCGTGCCCTGCTGCAGGAAAACCCGAAGGGCCATGGCTGTTTCAGCCGTGCCTATGTGCAGGCCAACTTCGAACATCTGCTGCAGCAGGAACAGGAGAACGACATCGGCCTGACCCTGGGCAACCTGATGGAACCGGGCCTGCTTGCGCACTGGCGCGACTGGAAGCGCGCGATGCTGGCCGAGTTCCCTGACGAAGCCGGCGACCCACGGCTGTATGCCGCGCGCTGCGCCGCCGATGGCTACTGGGCCACCGCCTACGGGCGCCCGCTGGACGAAGACGAGCGCATCAACGCAGTGGCGATGGCCGAGCAGGCGCTGAAGCTGTGCGACCCGCAGTGAACCGGAGCCGATGATGAACCCCTACGCCTATCTCGCTGCCGCCATCGTGCTGGAGGTGATCGCCACCTCGCTGCTGAAGGCTTCCGATGGCATGAGCCGGCTGGCGCCGACGCTGGGCGCACTGGTCGGCTACGGGCTGTGCTTCTACCTGCTGTCGATGACCATGAAGTCGGTGCCGACCGGCATCGCCTATGCGATCTGGTCCGGTGTCGGCATCGTGCTGATCTCGCTGATCGGGCTGGTGGTGTTCAAGCAGCGCCTGGATGCACCGGCCCTGATCGGCATCGGGTTGATCTGCGCCGGCGTGCTGGTGATCAACCTGTTCTCGCGCAGCAGCGCGCACTGAGCACACTGCCGCGCGACCACGGCGCTAGCTGACCTTCTTGGCCACGCTCATGCCGAGCAGGAACAACACCACGGCAATGATGATGCCGGCCCAGAACAGGAACTTGGCGATGCCGACCGCGGCACCGGCAATGCCACCGAAGCCGAGCACGCCCGCGATGATGCCGATGACGGCGAAAATGATGGCCCACTTGATCATGTCGATCCTTTCCCCGCAGGGATTCCAAACTGGAGGATCAACTTAGGCTGCGGCCGATGCCGCAGTCGTGAACAGGCCGCGTGCACGGCGTGAATCAGCGCGGGCGGAAACGCAGCAGCGCCACCGCGAACGCCAGGAACACACTTCCCACCAGGCGCTCGAACCAGCGCCGCGCGAATGGCTTTGCGAGCCAACGCCGCAGGCCGTGACCGCCGGCCGCGTACATCACGTACCAGAACAGTTCGCAGGCCGCGAAGGTGGCGACCAGCACGCTGTACTGCACCGCCTGGCTGCGCGACGGATCGACGAACTGCGGCAGGAACGCCGCCGCGAACAGCAGCAGCTTGGGATTGCTCAGACCCACCAGAAGGCCACCACGGAACACGGTCCAGACACCAAGCGTCGGCGTCATCGGCAGTGCGGCATCCACCGTCACCGGAGGCGCGGGACGGCAGCTGTCGCGCCATGCCCTCAGGCCCAGCCAGGCCAGATAGGCCACGCCCAGATAGCGCAGCACCTCGAACAGCATCGGCGAGGAATGCAGCAGCGCACTCAGGCCCGCTGCGGAGGCCGCCAGCACCAGCAGCATCGCCAGCAGGCAACCGGCCATCGCCGGCACACTGCCGCGGAAGCCGAGTCCGACGCTGCGGCCGAGGATATGCAGCATGTTCGGCCCAGGCGTGCCGCACAGGACAAAGACCGTGGCCAGGAACCACCACCAGGTATGCAGGGCCATTTCAACATCCACGCAGGAAAACCCAGCAAGCTTAGAGCGTGGCCATGGCCTGCGTCACATACAGCCTGGCGCGGATGCGACGGTTACAGACGCGCACTCACGACGCCAGCAGGCGCGCGCTGCGCAGTTCCTCCCAGGCCGAGCGCAGGACCCGCAACGCCGAGCGCAGGAACAGCACCAGCAGTGCGACCGCTACCAGCAGATCCGGCCAGCCCGCACCGAACAGCGCTACCAGGCCCGCGGCCAGCAACACCGATGCGCCCTCATACAGGTCATTGCGCGAGCATTCCCAGGCGGACGCCAGGTTGATGTCGTCGTTGCGATAAGGGGTCAGCAACCACAGGCACGCCGCGTTGGCGGCCAGGTTGAGCAGCGCCGCCAGGCCCATGCTGGCAAACAGGGGCACCTCCGGGTGCAGCAACCGCCATCCGATCTGCGCAGCCACCACGAGGGCCGCCGCCAGGATCAGCAATCCCTTGAACAGGGCAACCCGCGCTTTGGCCACGAGGCCTGCGCCGACCACCGCCAGGCTCAACGCATAGGTCGCCGCGTCACCCAGGTTGTCCAGGGCGCCGGACAGCAACGAGGACGAATGGCTGTACCCGGCGGCAGCGACCATCAACGCAAAGGTGGCCAGATTGACCAGCAGCACGATCCACAGCACGCGCCGGTGCCGCGCCTGCATCGCCGTCACGTCCAGGGTCTTGCCACAGCCGCAACACTCGCCCATCGCCCTGCCCTCCCATTGGTAGCAACATTATCGCGCCGCAGCAGCACCGGGGTCGATCAGACCCCACCCGCGTGGCCTGCCCAACGCCCATGCGTTGTGCAATGCCCTTCCTCATTGTGCTGCAATGGCCGCCTCTTCCCTGGAGCAGCGCATGAAGACCCTCGGCCTGATCGGCGGCATGAGTTGGGAAAGTTCGGCCCAGTACTACCGCCTCATCAATGAGCAGGTCCGGCGGCGGCTCGGAGGCGCGCACTCCGCGCAGCTGCTGCTGTGGTCGGTGGATTTCGCCGGCATCAAGCAGCTGCAGCACGACGGCGACTGGGACGCCCTGGGTGATCACATGGTCGATGGCGCGCGGCGCCTGCAGGCGGGCGGCGCCGACCTGCTGCTGATCTGCACCAACACCATGCACAAGCTGACCGATCGCATCGAGGCGGCCTGCACGCTGCCGCTGCTGCACATCGCCGATCCGACCGCGACTGCGATCCTGCAGGCAGGCGCGCGCAAAGTGGGCCTGCTCGGTACGGCCTTCACCATGGAGCAGGACTTCTATCGAGGCCGCCTGCAGGAACGCTTCGGCCTGGAGGTAGTGGTGCCTGACGCCGATGACCGCCGCAACGTGCACGACATCATCTACCAGGAGCTGATTGCCGGCGTGGTCAGCGAGCGCTCGCGGCAGCTCTACGCCGGCGTGATCGCGCGCCTGGTCGAGCGCGGCGCTGAAGCGATCATCCTGGGCTGTACCGAGATCATGCTGCTGGTACGGCCGGAAGACAGCGCAGTACCGCTGTTCGACACCACCACCCTGCATGCGCTGGCTGCGGTGGATGCAGCACTCGGCTGAGACGCCGCAATGCGCGACGCGGAATCAGCCCGCGTCGCGGACTTCCAGCGCGGTGATCAACCAGTCGACCACGGCCTGCGAATCGCACAGGAAGAAGACGCCATCTCCCGAGCGCGCATCGGTGAGCAGGCGATAGACGGTGATCGCCACCGCAGACTGGTTGGCAATGAACACTTCCGGGCTGCGCGGCCCCTCGCTGTGCCCTGCCACGGACTGCAGCGCCTTGCGCGCAGCCACAGTGGCAGCCGGGTCCGCGCTGCGGGTCAGTTCCGGCCCGCGCAGCCCCCAGGCAACGAACACATGCTTGCCCTTGAACGTGGTGTCCAGGACCTGCACCTCGGCGGCGCCTGCGCCTACCGAGCGATGAATGACGATACTGCTGATCAACGCAACCCCCTGTGGTCGTCGTGGTCCGCGCATCGTCCTCCACAGGCCGGCCGCGCGCCAGTGACGGCCGCCACAGGCCGCGCCGACAGGCGTGGAAGACATGTAAGAAGGTGTAACCCGATGCGATCGGATGTGCAGCGATGATACGGGATGTAAGCCTCTGCATGGACCCGCGCGCACTACTAAATCCCCACTGAGCCACGTCGGGAACGAAGCGTTCCAATGGACCCGGGCTGGGTCATTCTTGCCGCCCGCTCCCTCAACGAGGCCCCCATGACCCATCGCCTGCTGCTGCCGATTGGCGGCATCTCCCTGGCCATGCTGCTTGCAGCCACCACCGTGGCTGCCCAGGATTACGACGCAGCGCACATTCCCGCACTTCGCTGCGAATCCCAGTTCAACAAGACCGAGCAATGCCCGATCGAGGGCCCGATGCGCCTGGCCAGGCAACTATCGGTCACCCGCTGCGTGGAAAACCAGAACTGGGGCCAGAGCCGTCGCATGCTGTGGGTGACCGATGGCTGCCGTGCCGAGTTTGTCGCCGATGAACATGGCCGCTGGCCGGGACGCGGCAGGGGCCGTGATCGCGACGATGAGGGTGAACGCCTGGTCTGTGAGTCCTACGAAAAGAAGGACAAGGAATGCCGCATCCGCGTGCGTCATGAGGTGCGCATGGTCAAGCAGAAATCGGTGACGACCTGCATCGAAGACCACAACTGGGGCTGGGACCGCCGCGGTATCTGGGTCAGCGATGGCTGCAGGGCCGAGTTCCGGGTGTATTGACTGCCGGCCGCGCGCTGGCTGCAGCGATTGCTCACGCGCACGCCATCGCGCTGCAGGGCCATGGCAAGCGCTTCACTTCGCCCCATGCATCCAGCACCAGCACCAGCACCAGCACCAGCATGCAACGCTTGCTCGCCACGCCCGGTTTCATCGACCACGGCATCGTGCATGGACTGGACAAAGGCGATCCGGAGTTGATCTACCGCTTTGCCGGCAGCTGATCGAGATACACGGCCACCTTGGCGTCCAGCAGGTCCATCAACACCGGATCCATGCAGCGATAGTCGTCGGGGATGTCCAGGCAATGCAGGCGCTTGTGTTCCAGCAGGCGTGCGTACGTGGCCTGCAGGCGATGCTGGTGCTTGGCCTCCATCACGAAGATGACATCGGCCCAGCGGATATCCGCCGGGCCGATGGGGCGTCGTGCATGTGGGCTGGTGCCGGCCGACAGCGCTGCGAAGCCGGGCCGCCGTCGCCACATGGCTTCGGCGGTCGGGCTGCGCAGCTGGTTGCGGCTGCAGACGAACAGCAGGTTGATCATTCCTGTTCCTGCAGTTGGCGGGCGCTGAGGACCGGATAGGTGAAGCCCAGCTGGCGTGCACGCGCGAGCTTGGCATCGCGCGTATACAGCAGCTTCCAGTTCTTCTCGGGCTTGTAGCTGTAGGCGGTCGTAGCGCGGTCGCCACCGCGGTTGCGAGCCTGGCTGCGACGCCAGGCACGGTTTCTTGCAGATTCCATGATGTGTTCTCGTGAGTACCGGGTTCAGCAGCCGCGGTAGTACGAGTGGCGCGCAGCATACACCGCGCTCACAAAAAAGCCCACGCATCGCTGCGCAGGCTTCTTGATTCATCACAGTGGTCGGGACGGCCGGATTCGAACCGACGACCCTCTGCCCCCCAGGCAGATGCGCTACCAGGCTGCGCTACGCCCCGACTGATGCTGCGATGTGCCCGCCAGTGCGGCGGGCCGTGAAGTATAGCGGATTACGATGGAAATGGGATCAGCGGCGCAGCAACTGCAGCACTTCTTCCAGCTCCATGCGCACCTGCTTGATGATCTGGTTGCTCAACGCCGATTCCTCGCGGGCATCGGGGCCATCCAGGCGCAGGCGTGCACCACCGATGGTGTAGCCCTGTTCGTACAGCAGGCTGCGGATCTGCCGGACCATCAGCACGTCGTGGCGCTGGTAGTAGCGGCGGTTGCCTCGGCGCTTGGCCGGCTCAAGGCTGGGAAACTCGGTTTCCCAGTAGCGCAGGACGTGCGGCTTGACGTCGCACAGCTCGCTGACTTCACCAATGGTGAAGTAGCGCTTGGCCGGGATCGGCGGTAGTTCGCGGTTACTGCCCGGATCCAGCATAAGCTTCCACCCTCTCCTTGAGCTTCTGGCCCGGACGGAAGGTGACCACCGTACGGGCGGAAATCGGAATTTCCTCGCCGGTCTTGGGGTTGCGACCCGGGCGCTGGTTCTTGCGCCGCAGATCGAAATTACCGAAGCCCGACAGCTTCACCTGACGTCCCTGTTCCAATGCTTCACGCAGCACATCGAAAAACGCGTCGACGAATTCCTTGGCTTCCCGCTTGTTCAGACCGACTTCGTCGAACAGCTTTTCCGCCATCTCCGCCTTGGTCAATGCCATTGCCTGCTACCCCCGAGTGCTGCCCGCTCAGCCGCGGATCCGGGCGTGGTGTTCACGCTCGATGGCAGTGACCGCCTCGGCCACCACCGCATCCACGTCGCGGTCCGTCAGAGTGCGCGACTTGTCCTGCAAAATCAAGCCCATAGCGAGACTCTTGAATCCCGGCTCGACGCCCTGGCCGACATAGCGGTCGAACAGGTTCAGGTCGCGCAGCAGTGGGCCGGCGGCCTGGCGGACGGTCGCCGCCAGGTCGGCCCAGGCCACCTGTTCAGGCACCAGGAACGCCAGGTCACGGCGCACTGCCGGGAAGCGCGACAGCTCGCCCGCACGCGGCAGGCGACGGGCGGCCAGCGGTTCCAGGTCCAGTTCGAAGGCATAGACGTCGGCTTCGATGTCCATCGCCCTGGCCAGGCGCGGGTGGATCTGGCCGATCCAGCCGATCGCCACGCCATCGCGGAACACCTCGGCCGAACGCGCCGGGTGGCCATAGGGACGGGCCGACGGGCGGAACTCCAGCTGCGCACCACTGGCCGCGGCCAGCGATTCCAGGTCGCCCTTCAGGTCGTGGAAGTCGACCTTGCGGGTCGGCAGGCCCCACTGCACCGCCTGCGCATCGCCACAGACCGCAGCGGCCACGCGCGGGGTTTCCAGCGGTGCCGGTTGGCCGTCCCCGGCCTGCTGGACAAACACGCGCCCGATCTCGAACAGGCGCACGCGGCCGAGCTGGCGCGCGGCATTGCGGCCGAGGGTGGCGACCAGGCCCGGCAGCAGCGACGGGCGCATCACCGCCAGTTCCGCCGACAGCGGGTTGGCCAGCGGCACCAGGCCGTCGCGCAACTGCCACTGGGTCAGCAGCGCGTGGTCGACGAAGGCGAAGTTGACGGTTTCCTGCTGGTCGCGGGCGACCAGCTGGCGACGCACGCTCAGCGCGTCCAGCTGGGTCTCGCTCGGCATCGCCACGCGCGAGGCACCGCCCGGCAGCGTGGTCGGGATCTGCTCGTAACCGTGGATGCGGGCCAGTTCTTCGATCAGGTCTTCTTCGATGGCAATGTCGAAGCGACGGCTCGGCGCGGCGACCTGCCAGCCCTCGGCCGTGGCAGCCACGTCCATGCCCAGCGCGCGCAGGATGCGCTCGACTTCGGCGTCGTCGATGGTGATGCCGAGCACGCGGGTGATGCGGGCGCGGCGCAGCACGATGGTTGCCGGCTGCGGGAGATCGGCTTCACGCACGGCCTCGGTGACCGGCGCCGGGGTACCGCCGGCCAGGTCCAGCACCAGGCGGGTGGCGTATTCGATGGCGGTGCGCGGCAGTGCCGGATCGACGCCACGCTCGAAGCGATGACCGGCATCGGTGTGCAGGCCCAGCTTGCGGCCACGGCCCATGATCGCGGCCGGCGCGAAGTGCGCGGCCTCCAGGAACACCGCGGCGGTGTCATCGGTGACGCGGGTGTCGAAGCCGCCCATCAGGCCGGCCAGGCCGACCGCACGGTCGGCATCGGTGACCACCAGGAAGCTGTCGTCCAGCGCGGCGTCACGGCCGTCCAGCAGCTTCAGGCTCTCGCCCGCGCGCGAACGGCGCACGGCGATGCTGCCCTGCAGGGTGCCGAGGTCGTAGGCATGCATCGGCTGGCCCAGCTCCAGCATCACGTACTGGGTGATGTCGACCAGCAGCGAGACCGGACGCACGCCGCTGCGGCGCAGGCGCTCGGCCATCCACAGCGGGGTCCTGGCGGCGGCGTTGACGCCTTCGATGACGCGGCCCAGGTAACGCGGCGCTTCGGCGCCGGCATCGAGCTGGATCGACAGTTCACGGCTGCCGACCGGCGCAATGGCATCGGCGGCGAAATCCAGCACTTCGCTGCGGGTGGCCGCGGCGACGTCGTAGGCGATGCCGCGCAGGCTGAAGCAGTCGGCGCGGTTCGGGGTCAGCTTGATCTCGATGCTGGCGTCCGGCAGCCCCAGATACTCGACCAGGGACTGGCCGACGGGTGCATCGTCCGGCAGCTCCAGCAGGCCGGATGCATCATTGTCCAGGCCCAGCTCCTTGGCCGAGCACAGCATGCCGTTGGATTCGACGCCACGCAGCTTGGCCGGCTTGATCTTCAGCTCGCCGATCTGCGCACCGACCATCGCCAGCGGCGCGACCAGGCCCGGGCGCGCGTTCGGTGCGCCGCACACGATCTGCAGCAGCTCGCCCTGCCCGGCATCGACCTTGCACACCTGCAGGCGATCGGCTTCGGGATGGCGCACGGCTTCGACGATGCGAGCCACGACCACGTGGTCGAGGCCTTCGCCAAGCGCGGTCACCTCTTCCACTTCCAGGCCGATGGCGGTCAGCACCGCGCTCAGTTCATCGCGCGAGGCGGAGGTCGGGACGTGGCTGCGCAGCCAGTTTTCGGAGAATTTCATGGTGTCACCCTGGTGGGCCCGGCGCATGCGCCTGGGCCTGCGAATTTAGGAGCAGCCGAGCATGGCTCGGCTCTACATGGTTGCGGCTTACGCGAACTGTTTCAGGAACCGCACATCGTTCTCGAAGAACGCGCGCAGGTCATTGACGCCGTAGCGCAGCATCGCGAAACGCTCCACGCCCATGCCGAAGGCAAAGCCGGTGTAGCGCTCCGGATCGATGCCGACGTTGCGCAGCACGTTCGGATGCACCATGCCGCAGCCGAGCACTTCCAGCCAGCGGGTGCTGCCATCGGGCTGCTGCCAGGCGATGTCCACTTCCGCGCCCGGTTCAACGAACGGGAAGTAGCTGGGACGGAAACGCATCTCGAAGTCGCGCTCGAAGAATGCGCGCACGAACTCGGCCAGCGTGCCCTTCAGGTCGGCGAAGGTCGAATGCTCGTCGACCAGCAGGCCTTCGACCTGGTGGAACATCGGCGAGTGGGTCTGGTCGCTGTCGCTGCGGTACACCTTGCCGGCGGCGATCATGCGCAGCGGCGGCGCGTGGTCGCCCATGTAGCGCACCTGCACACCAGAGGTATGCGTGCGCAGCAGGCGGCCGTCGCCGAAGTAGAAGGTGTCGTGCATGGCGCGCGCCGGGTGGTGCGGCGGGAAGTTCAGCGCCTCGAAGTTGTGCCAGTCGTCCTCGATCTCCGGCCCTTCCGACAGCTCGTAGCCCAGCCGGCCGAAGATGCCGGTGATGCGTTCCAGGGTGCGGGTGATCGGGTGCAGGCCGGCACGGTCGCCATTGCGGCCCGGCAGGGTGATGTCGATGGCTTCGGCGGCCAGGCGCGCATCCAGTGCCGCGTCTTCCAGCAGCGCCTTGCGCTCGCCCAGCGCGCGGGTCAGCGCGTCACGGGCCTGGTTGATCGCTTCACCGGCGGCCTTGCGCTCGTCGGCCGGCAGGGCGCCGAGCTGCTTGAGCTGCGAAGTGATGCTGCCACTCTTGCCAAGCAGGGCCACGCGCAGCTGTTCCAGCACGTCGGGGCTCTGTGCGGCGGCCACATCGGCCAGCGCCTGGGTGGTGAGGGATTGGATGTCGCTCATGGGGGGCCGGAACTCCAGTCGATCTGCCATCGCGATGCGCGAAGGGCCGACCCCTGTCGCCACCGCCGTCCCCGCGCTGCCGTCGTGGCCTCGCCGGGACCCAAAAAAGAATGGGGAAGGACTTGCGCCCTTCCCCATGCATTGCCTTGACCTGACACCGTTCCGAGTGAACGGTTACGGCATCGGGAAGGACTTATGCCGCCAGCGCGCCCTTGGCCTTTTCGGCCAGCGCAGCAAAACCGGCTGCGTCGTGCACGGCGATGTCAGCCAGGACCTTGCGATCCAGGGTGATGCCGGCCTTCAGCAGACCGTTCATGAAGCGGCTGTAGCTCAGGCCGTTGATGCGGGCAGCCGCATTGATACGGGTGATCCACAGCGAACGGAAGTTGCGCTTCTTCTGCTTACGGCCGATGTAGGCGTACTGCTGTGCCTTGATGACCGCCTGCTTGGCGACGCGGAAGACCTTGCGACGGGCGTTGTAATAGCCCTTGGCGAGATCCAGAATCTTCTTGTGGCGGCGACGCGCCTGTACGCCACGCTTAACTCGTGCCATTTTTCAGTTCCTCAGAGGTAAGGGAGCATGCGGTCCAGACGGCCTGCGTCTTCTGCACGGACATGGCCCGTCTGACGCAGATTACGCTTACGCTTGGTCGCTTTCTTCGTGAGGATGTGGCTACGGTTGGCGTGGCCGCACTTGTACTTGCCCGAGGCGGTCTTGCGGAAACGCTTGGCCGCTGCCCGGTTGGTCTTGATCTTGGGCATTGCAATGTCCTTGATGGGATATGACCCTGGTTTCTGACTGATCTGGCGGCGGCCTGGGCCGCTCTTTCCGTCCTGCCATGATCGGCGTACGACCCGTCCTGGGTGGGTCGAGCCGGGCATGATACAGGCAAAACCGCCTTGCCACCAGCCCCTGCAACCCTTTACCGGCAATTCACCGGCCTCCTGCAAAAGCAAAGGGACGCCAGCGGCGCCCCCTTACCCTGAACCATTCAGCCAGGCGCCCCGGAAGGCGGCCCGTCAGGCCTCAGGTCTTCTTCTTCGGCGCGATCATCATGACCATCTGACGCCCTTCCAGGCGCGGACGGGATTCAATGACGATGTCCTCGCCCAGATCGGCCTCGATCCGGTTGGCCATTTCGCGACCCAGTTCCTGGTGGCTCATTTCACGGCCACGGAAGCGGATGTTGACCTTGATCTTGTCACCATCCTCGAGGAACCCGCGCATCTTGCGCAGCTTGATCTGGTAGTCGCCCTCGTCCGTGACCGGACGGAACTTCACTTCCTTGATCTCGACCTGCTTGGTCTTCTTCTTGGCCTCGCTGGCCTTCTTCTGCGCTTCGAACTTGAACTTGCCGAAGTCCATGATCTTGCAGACCGGCGGATCGGCCTGCGGCTGGATCTCGACCAGGTCCAGGCCTTCATCTTCGGCCATGGACAGCGCTTCGTCGCGCGACAACACGCCGATCATTTCTCCGTCACTGCCGATCACGCGGACGCGCGGCACACGGATTTCCTGATTCTTGCGGTTCTGTTTGTTGTCAGGGGTGCTGATATTACGTTCTCCCAAGGGTATCGAACCGGTCCGGGTGCCTGTGCGCCCGGACCGGACCTTTGCTTACGCGCCCTCGGCGTGGAGCCGCTCGATGAAGGCCTGCAGGCTCATGCTGCCCAGATCTTCGCCAGAACGCGTACGCACCGCCACAGCCCCATTTTCCTTCTCGCGGTCACCGATGACCAGCAGGTAGGGCACGCGCTGCAACGTATGCTCGCGGATTTTATAGCCGATCTTCTCGTTACGCAAATCCGAGCTGACGCGGAAGCCTTGCTCCGCAAGGGTTTTGGTCACACCCGAGACGTAGTCGGCCTGGGCATCGGTGATGTTGGCCACCACCACCTGGGTCGGGGCCAGCCAGGCCGGGAACTGGCCGGCATGGTGCTCGATCAGGATGCCCAGGAAGCGCTCCATCGAGCCGACGATGGCGCGGTGCAGCATGACCGGGTGCTTCTTCTGGCTGTTCTCGTCCACGTACTCGGCGCCCAGGCGGCCCGGCATCATGAAGTCGACCTGCATGGTGCCCAGCTGCCAGGTACGGCCAATGGCGTCCTTCAGGTGGTACTCGATCTTCGGGCCATAGAAGGCACCCTCGCCCGGCAGCTCCTGCCATTCCACGCCACAGGCGGTCAGTGCCGAGCGCAGCGCGCCTTCGGCCTTGTCCCAGGTGGCGTCGTCACCCAGCCGCGATTCCGGGCGCAGGGCGATCTTGATCTGGATCTCGTCGAAGCCGAAGTGCTGGTAAACCGCCAGCGCCTGCTGGTGGAAGGCCGTCACTTCCGACTCGATCTGGTTTTCCGTGCAGAACACGTGGCCGTCGTCCTGGGTGAAGCCACGCACGCGCAGGATGCCGTGCAGCGCGCCGGACGGCTCGTTGCGGTGGCAGGAACCAAACTCACCATAGCGGATCGGCAGGTCGCGGTAGCTGTGCAGGCCCTGGTTGAACACCTGGATGTGGCCCGGGCAGTTCATCGGCTTGACCGCGTACGTGCGCTTCTCCGATTCGGTGAAGAACATGTTGTCCTGGTAGTTGTCCCAGTGGCCGGACTTCTTCCACAGGCTCACGTCCAGGATCTGCGGGCAGCGCACTTCGCCGTAGCCGCTGTTGCGGTAGACCTTGCGCATGTACTGCTCGACCACCTGCCACAGCGCCCAGCCCTTGGGGTGCCAGAACACCAGGCCCGGCGCTTCTTCCTGCAGATGGAACAGGTCCTGCTGCTTGCCGATGCGGCGGTGGTCGCGCATCTCGGCTTCCTCGATGCGCTTGATGTACGCCTCGAGCTGCTTCTTGTCGGCCCAGGCGGTGCCGTAGATGCGCTGCAGCTGTTCGTTCTGCGCGTCGCCACGCCAGTAGGCGCCGGAGATGCGGGTCAGCTTGAAGGCCTTCAGGAAGCGCGTGTTCGGCACGTGCGGGCCGCGGCACATGTCCACGTATTCCTGGTGGTAGTACATGCCCATCGCCTGGATATCGTCGGACATGTCCTCGATCAGGCGCAGCTTGTAGTCCTCGCCACGGGCCTTGAAGATCTCGATCACTTCCGCGCGCGGCGTCATCTTCTTGATGACGTCGTAGTCCTGGGCGATCAGCTCACCCATGCGCTTCTCGATCGCGGCCATGTCGTCCGGGGTGAACGGGCGCTCGGAGTAGATGTCGTAATAGAAGCCTTCGGCGATCACCGGGCCGATCACCATCTTCACGTCCGGGTACAGCTGCTTGACGGCGTGGCCGACCAGGTGGGCGCAGGAGTGGCGGATGATCTCCACGCCCTCCTCGTCCTTGGCGGTGATGATGCGCAGGCTGGCATCGTGGTCGATGACGTCGCTGGCATCGACCAGCACGCCATCCACGGCACCGGCGATGGTGGCCTTGGCCAGGCCGGCACCGATCGACTGGGCGACGTCCATGACGCTGACGGGGGTTTCAAACTCGCGGCGGCTGCCGTCGGGAAGGGTAATGTTGATCATCGCAGTGGCTTCGTGCGGGGCCCGCGGGGCGGGCTGGAAAGCGGTCCCGGGACGGCGCCCGGGCAATAAAAAAGCGCCACGAGGGCGCCTGGAACACAGGGCCTTCGGGGGCAGGTCAACAGTGGGCGGTGGTAGTGCTCATGTCGCACGCTCGGCCGGCGCTGGGCGCGGGCCACCTTGTTCCAGTCGGGGAGTGTGATGATCTTAAACCAGCGCACCGGAAAGCCCAAGGGCTACCGTACGGTCCGCTGAATGGCCGCCGCTGGCGGCGTGAAAACGCAATGACTACCATGTGCACGCAGCCCGCCCCGTGCCAGCCTGCCCGCTTTCCCCCAGGACCTCGTGATGCGCCACCCGCTCCGACCGGCTCCCGCCGGCCCCGCCCGTGCCCCGCGTTCGCCGGCCCGCTGCCGCGGCAGCCGTCCGCAATGATCACCGTCGGCCTTTCCACGCTCGGCTTCTGCAGCCTGGGCATGCTGGCGGCGATGTTCTCGGCGCTGGCCTTCTATGCCGCCTCGCCGCACTGCCGCTGGCCGCGCCTGCGCCGCGCCGGTCGCCTGGGCCGCCAGATCGGCCTGGTCGCGGCCGCCGCTGCGCTGTGGCTGTGGATGGCAGAACTCGGCTTCGCTGCCGGCCTGGTGGCGATGCTGTGCACCTGGATGCTGGCGGCGATGCTGTTGCCGGCCCTGGCCGCCTGGCACCGTCCCGGCCCGGAGTCGCCCTGATGTGGCCGCGCGCCTTCGCTGGCATCGTCGCCGGTTTCTTCCTGGCCGCCGCCGCGACCGGCCTGCTGGCATGGCTGCCGCCCGGCCCCTGGCAGCGGGCGCTGGTGCCGTCCCTGATCGCTTTCATCCCGCTGTGGATGCTGGCCGCCCTGTGGGCGTTCAGTTTCCGCAGCGCGCTGCGTGCCTGGCTGGTGCTGGGTGGCAGCGCCGCCGCCGGCTTCGCCGTGCTTGGGCTGCTGCGCCTGTTCGGCGCGGTGCAATGAGACCTGCCCCATGAAGTTCAGCTCGCAGACCCTGCGCACGTTCACCACCCTGCATACCTGGGTCGGCCTGGTGGCTGGCTTCGGCCTGTTCGTGGCCTTCTACGCCGGTGCGTTGACCCTGTTCCACCACGATCTGCCGCTGTGGCAGACGCCGGGCGCAGCCACTGCGCTGCCGGCAGGACTGGATGATGCGCAGTACCTGCTGGAGGACGTACTGGCCACGCATCCGGAAGCCCGCCGCCACGTCGGCATGACCTTCCCCGGCGCCGACCACCCGCAGCCACTCGCGTACTGGCAGGCCGAAGACGGCAGCTGGCGCTACGCCTGGCCGGGTCAGATCGCCGGCAGCCCGACGCCGCCGCAGACCGGGCTGGCGGAACTGGTCAACGAGCTGCACTACAGCCTCGGCCTGCCCGTGGCCGGCATCTACGTGATGGGCATCGTCAGCCTGCTGTACGGCATGGCCCTGCTGAGCGGCCTGGTGATCCATCTGCCGAAGCTGCTCGGCGACCTGTTCGCGCTGCGTCCGGGGCGCAACCTGAAACAGCTGTGGCAGGACGCGCACAACGTGATCGGCGTGCTGAGCCTGCCCTTCCACCTGATGTTCGCGGTGACCGGGGCCCTGCTCTGCCTGGTGTTCGTGCAGATGGCCCTGCTCAACCCGCTGATCTTCGACGGCAAGGCCCTGCAGGCCGTGCCAACAGCGATGGACACCGCACCGGTGCGTGAAGCGACCGGCATCCCCTCGCCGCCGGGCAGCCTGCGCGTGCTGCATGCGCGGGCGCTGGAAGTGGCGCGCGCACAGGGCGTGACCAGCTTCGAGCCGGCCTACCTGAAGCTGGCCAACGCCGGCGACGCCAACGCCACCATCGAGATCACCGGTGAATCCACCGGCACGCTCGGCCCCCTCGGCGCTGTGGCGCTGGACGTTGCCACCGGCAATGTACTGGCGACCCAGCTGCCGGGCCAGCGCGACGCCAACCACGCCACGCTCAGCGCCGCCTATGCGCTGCACTTCGGCGAGTTCGGCAACGGCGTGGTGGTCTGGCTGTACTTCCTGCTCGGCCTCGGCGGTGCGTTCCTGTTCTACTCGGGCAACCTGCTGTGGATCGAGTCGCGGCGCAAGCGTCGCCAGCCGCAGCAGCCGCGCGCCGGAGTAAACATGGCACGGGCCACGGTCGGCGTGTGCATCGGCCTGTGCGTGGCGATCTCGGTCGCGTTCCTCACCGCGCTGGTGCTGGAACGGCTGGCGCCGGCGGCGGTAGACCATGGCATCCGCTGGGCCTGCTTTGGCAGCTGGGCGGCCTGTGCGCTGTGGGCCGCGCTGCGACGCCCGGCGCAGGCCGCACGCGAGCTGCTGTGGGCGGCGGCGATCAGTACCGCGCTGGTGCCGGTGCTGCACGGCGCACTCAATGGTGACTGGCTGTGGCGCGCTGCCTCGCAGGGCCAGTGGCCGTTGTTCTGGATCGATGCCATCGCGTTGGCCATGGCCTTCGGCTTCGCCCGCCTGGCAGTCGCCAGCCAGCGTCGCGCCCGCAACGGCGATCCGAACAGCGTCTGGGCGAACTGACGCGTCGCCCCGCATGGTCCGGCGCTACCGGAGCAGTTGTGCTTCGTCGGGGTAATGGCTGACTTCGATCAGGTTGCCATCCGGGTCGCGGAAGTACACCGATTCGATCGGACCCAGCGCGCCGGTGCGTGCAACCGGCCCCTCCTCCACCGCAACGGACTGCGCCTGCAGGTGGGCCAGCACATCGGCCATGGCGGTACGCGTGATCAGGCAGAGATCGGCGCTGCCCGGCGTGGGTTGCAGCGCATGCGGCTGCAGCGGGGCGCTGGCCGGATGCAGGTTGATCTTCTGCCGGCCGAACTGCAGCGCGGTGCGGCCGGCGCCGAAGCGCACGACCTGCATGCCGAGCACGCGCTGGTAGAAATCACAGCTGCGTTCGATGTCGGCCACGGTGAGGACCAGATGGTCCAGGCGTTCGAGATGGATCATGCCCGCAGCGTAACGCTGCGGGCATTGCCACGATGTGCGGGGTTGGGCCGATGGCGTTGCCGCATCCGCCGCCAGCGGGTGGCTCAATCGCCGATGCGGGCTTTCTGCCACGGGCCGAGCATGGCGTTGAGCAGGCTGGCCTGTTCGTCGTCGCCGGTCAGCTCCCACATGAACACGCCGGCCAGGCCCTGCTCGCGGGCGAACTGCGCACGCAGGCCGATCGAGCGCGGGTCCTCATAGCTGATGAAGACCTTCTGTTCGGCGTTGTACAGCCACGGGCTCTGCGCCTGCGGCTGCCAATGCTTCGTCCAGCCCGGCTGGTCGAGATAGCGCGCCTTGATCACCCGCCAGTCGCCGGCATCGGCCGGTGCACTGTAGGGCTGGTACAACCCATCCGGGGCATCACCGGTCACCTTGAAGCCGCGCCCGTAGAACGGCACGCCCAGCACCAGCTTGCCGGCCGGTACGCCGTGCTCGCGGTAGAACTGCACGGCACCGGCCACGTTGTTCCAGCGCCGCAGTTCCGGCGCCAGTGGATCGGCCGCCACCTCATGCAGCGGTGCGTTGAAGGTCGACACCGCCGAGAAGCCGGTGCCCATGTCGTAGCTCATCAGGTTGATGAAATCGAACACCTTGGCCAACGCCGGCAGGTCGTAGCTCGCCGCCGGATCGTAGGGGCCATCGGTCTGCAGGCGACCGGCGGCCAGCGCGGCGGTCAGCAGCATCGGCTGTCCCATCTTGCGACCGCGCGCATCGAGTGCCACGCGGAACGCCTGCGCGAGCCGGGTCAGGTTGGCGCGGTCCTGCGGACGGTGCGCCAGCTCCTTCGGGCCACCACTGACCGGGAACTCCCAGTCGATATCCACCCCATCAAAGCTGCCGGCGTGGCGATCGAAGAACAGCACCATGCACGAATCCACCAACCGCTTGCGGCTGGCCTCGGTCAGCGCCGCATCGGAGAACCCGCCCGCGCCCCAGCCGCCAATCGAAATAAGCGTGCGCAGGTGCGGGTGTGCCTTCTTCAGCTCGGCCAGCGCGGCGAAGTTCTTCGGTGCTTCCGCACCGATCGTGCAGCGCCCATCCTCGATGGTCGAGAACGCGTAGAACAGGTGGGTCAGGCGCTCGGCCGGAATGCTCGACACCGGATAGCGCTCGGCGGAACCGCCGGGGTAGTAGGCACCGAAGATCGGCGGCTGTGCGGGCGCGGCGTGCGCGGCAATGGGCAGGGCGCCGGCAATCAGCACGGCAAGGACGGCCACGGTCTGGCGGAACATGGAATCTCCCGGTTCGAAGGCGCCGCCACGTTAGCAAACCGATGAGGCCATGGGACCGATGTCGTGGCATGTCGTCCAGTGGACAGCAACGATCAGCCAGAGGGCGACAACGTGGCAGTCATGCCACTGCCATCATGCATTGCAGCAGGACACGCACCGACGCAGCGCACCCGGCCCCCTGCATCGGCTAAGGTGGCCGCGGATCTTCAACCGCACATGGACATGAGCACCGATCACGACACCACTCCCGACGGCGACCTGCTGGACGGCGCATCCCTCGACGAACACCAGATACTGGAAGCGCGCGCCTACGACGCGTTCCACGAAGGCGACCTGCCGCAGGCGGTGGCGCTGTTCGGCGAACTGATCGCCATCGCTCCCGAGGTGCCCTACCTGCACTACATGCGCGGGCTGGCGCACAAGTACCTGCGCGACTGGGCGGCCTCGCTGCAGGACAACCTGCGATCGGAGCAGCTGCGCGGGGAATTCGATGTCGCCACCGCCTGGAATGCCGGGATCGCGGCCACCGGCATGGCGGACTGGGCCGAAGCACGACGCCAGTGGATCCGCTGTGGCATTACCCTGCCCGAGGGCGAAGGCCCGATCGAGGGCAGCTTCGGCGTGGCCTGCATGCGCCTGGCGCCGTGGTCCGATGCCGAGGTGGTGTACATGAGCCGCATTGATCCGGTGCGTGCACGCATCGACAACGTACCGCTACCCGAAAGCGGCTTCCGCTTCGGCGACATCGTGCTGCATGACGGTGCGTCGACCGGCCGACGTACGTACGGCGAACACGAGGTACCGGTGTTCAACGCAATGCAGCGCCTGCAGCGATCGGACATGGCGACCTTCACCGTGTTCGTGCAGTGCGATTCTGCCGATGACATCGCTGCCCTGGGGGCCATGGACCTGCCCGGCATCGGCATGGTCGAGGACTGGACCGCGACCGTGCGCCGGCTGTGCCGCCGCTGCAGCTATGGCACCCCGCATCAACATGACGACGATGCAGAGGCCGTCGAAGAAGGTACCTGGGCGCGCGAGCGCGATCTGGGCATTGCCGCGCAGGGCCGGGCTGCGGTGGAGAAGCTGCTGGCGACGTGGACCGCCGCGGCCCCGGGACGCGTGCTGGAGGCCATCGAACAGCGAGAGCATGCGCTGAGTGACCCCGAGCCGGGCCAGGTGTGGTGGCTGGGCGAGGAAGAAGAGGAAGAGCGCGTCAACCCGGGTTGACACCTGCGAGCCTTGTGGCACAGGGCCTTCAGAATTCTTCAGGCCGGTTTCCAGCACTTCAGACGCAGCGCAGGCTCAATCGGGCTCCCTTTGATGGAGTCCGACGATGCGTTCGATCCTGCCTGCCCTCACCCTGCTCTGCGCCATCTGCAGCCAGCCCTTCGCTGCCCGCGCCACCCCACCGGACCAGCCCCGTCTGCAGGCCCTGCAGCAGGCCATCGCCAGCGATGAACTGAAACAGATCCGCAGCGTGCTGCTGCAGGTCGATGGCAAGGTCGTCTACGAGGGCTACTTCAACGGTGCCGACGCGCAGACCCTGCACGACGTGCGATCGGCCAGCAAAGGCGTGACCGCGCTGCTGGTCGGTGCAGCCATTGGCGAAGGCACCCTGCCCGGCGTGCAGGCCCGGGTGTATGACTACTTCCCGACGTTCACTGCCCAGCACGCGGTCGACCCGCGCCTGCGTGCCACCACCGTGCAGGACCTGCTGACCATGAGCAGCCTCTGGGAGTGCGATGACGAAAACCCGTTCTCGGCCGGCCACGAGGAACGCATGTACGTGTCCGAGAAGTGGCTGGACTTCACCCTGGGCCTGCCGGTGAAGGGCTTCGCGCCGTGGATGCAGCGGCCGGAGGACAGCCCGCATGGGCGCGCGTTCGCCTACTGCACCGCCAATCCGTTCGTTCTGGGCGCGGTACTGGAGAAAGCCAGCGGCCAACCGCTGGCCGACTACGCCGCGCGCGTCCTGGAGCGACCGATGGGCATCACCCGCAGCCAGTGGAACCGCTCGCCGGAGGGCATCGGCATGGGCGGCGGCGGCACCCGCTACCGCACGCAGGACCTCGCCCGCTTCGGCCAGCTGGTGCTCGATGGCGGCCGCTGGCAGGGCCGCCAACTGGTACCGAAGGATTACATCGAGGCGATGGTGCGACCGCAGACGAGCACCTCCGACGGCAGCGACTACGGCTACCAGTGGTGGGGCCTGAAGCTGGACGTGCAGGGTTCACCGCGCACGGTGTGGGCGATGTCCGGCAATGGCGGCAACTACGTGTTCGTGCTGCCCGAGCAGCGCGTGGTGGCGGTGGTCACCAGCCAGGCGTTCAACCGCAACTTCGCCCATCCGCAGTCGCGGCGCATCCTCACCGAGTTTCTGCTGCCGGCGCTGCGCTGAGCGCGGCCAGGTCGTCGGGTCGCCAGCTGGCGGCCAGCACCTGCGCACGTTGCCGGGCAATGTCGGCGTCCAGGCGCTGCAGCAGGGCCGGCCAGCCGGGCGCGCTGCGCAGGCGGACGAACAGCGGCGTGGCACGCAGCCACGCCACGTCGCGGAAGCCGTCATCGACCGCCTGCTGCAGTGCCGTCACCGCGTCGCCTGCATGGCCCTGGGCCTGCAGCAGCAGCGCCCGCTCCAGCGCCGCATCGGGCCAGCCGTCGCCCGCTCCCGCGCTGGTAGCGAGCTGCTGCAGGCGCTGGTCGATCCAGGTGGCGTCCGCAGCCTGCGCGCCATGCAACGCCGCCAGGGTCTGGCCCAGCGATTGCTGCGGCCGCAGCTGGCGGCCACGCTCGAACGCGTCGGCGGCGCCTGCAGCGTCGCCGGCCAGCAACGCCAGTTCGCCCTGCAGGCGCAGCAGCTGCGGATGCGGCGTGCCACGCGCGAGCGCTTCATCCAGCGCCTGCCGGGCCCGCTGTGGCGCGCCGGCCAGGTACAGGCTGCGCGGCCAGGCGATGTTGGAGAACACGTTGTCGGGATACAGCTGGAAATTGCGCGCGTGGCGATCCGCGGCCGCCTGGGTGAAGCCGAGCAGTTCGAGCTCGCGCGCGACCTGCACGTCACGGAAGCGGATGCGCTCGGGCGCCTTCAGGGACAGGTTGGCCTGCAGCGCCGTGGCGAGCTGGCCGCGTTCCTGCTGCAGGTAGGCCAGCGATGCGCGGCTACGCTCGTCGCCCGGCTCGAGTTCGATCGCGCGGCTGTAGCCGGTGATCGCCTGGCGCATGTCGCCAATGCAGTCCTGCGCATACCCCCACAGAGCGTGCGCGGCGGCATCGCCGGGTGTGCGCTGGAGCTCCTGCTCGGCCAATGCCAGCGCCTCGCGCAGCTGCTCGGGCGTGCCGTTGAACAGGCAGCCCTGCGCCGCCAGCGCACGGGACAGGCCGCGCCGTGCCGGCGTGGATTCGGGATCTGCCTGCAGCGCCTGCCGGTACAGGGTGATGGCCACGCGGTTGTTGCTGGCCTGGCCGATCCCCGCGTAGTACTCGGCGCGCTGCAGCAGCGACTGCCCTGCCCCCTGTGGCGTCGACCGGGGCCACAGCAGCAGCGTGGCCACCACGCCCAGCACCGCGACAGCCGCCACGCCCCAGCCGAGCCTGCGGGCGCGCGAGGATGGCGCAGGCGGCACGCTGGCCGGCAACGGCGACGCACACAGCTGGTAGCCACGACCACGTACCGAACGGATGTAGCGCGGGCGCCGGCTGTCATCGCCCAAGGCCTGCCGCAGCAGCTTCACCCGCTGGCTGACCGCATCCTCGCCGACCACCGCCGGTGCCCAGACCTGGGCGGCCAGGGTGTCGAAATCCACGACGTCGTTGCCGTGCTGGAGGAGTACGTCGAGCAGGGTCCAGCTGAGGCCGCTGACGGGCAGGATCTCGCCGTTGCGACTGACGCGTTGCGCCGAGCGATCGATATCCAGGTCGAGCAGGCGCAGGGTGTCCATGGGCGAAGCATAGCGTTGCGGCTGCGCTGGGAGACAGGCAAAGAAAAAGCGGGCCGAAGCCCGCTTTTTCATTTTGGCGATTCCAGAAGTGTGTCAACCAAGGTTGACACCTACCGGGAACCAGCTCGGTCGATTACTCGGCGCTGACGGCGTCGCCTTCTTCCACGGCCTTCATCGACAGGCGGATACGGCCCTGCTTGTCGACTTCCAGCACCTTGACCTTGACCACATCGCCTTCCTTCAGCACGTCGCCGACCTTCTCGACGCGATCGCTGGAGATCTGCGACACGTGGACCAGGCCGTCCTTGCCCGGCAGGATCGTGACGAACGCACCGAAGTCCATGATCTTGGCGACCTTGCCTTCGTAGATGCGGCCAGGCTCGACGTCCGAGGTGATCTGCTCGATGCGGGCCTTGGCGGCCTGGGCAGCGATGGCATTGACCGAAGCGATGACGATGGTGCCGTCGTCCTGGATGTCGATCTGGGTGCCGGTTTCCTTGGTGATGGCCTGGATGGTCGAACCACCCTTGCCGATCACTTCGCGGATCTTGTCCGGGTGGATCTTGATGGTCAGCAGGCGCGGCGCGTAGTCCGACAGCTCTTCGCGCGGAGCGGTCAGGCCGTGGGCCATTTCGCCCAGGATGTGCAGACGGCCAGCCTTGGCCTGCTGCAGGGCCTGCTTCATGATCTCTTCGGTGATGCCTTCGATCTTGATGTCCATCTGCAGGGCGGAAATGCCCTCAGCGGTACCGGCCACCTTGAAGTCCATGTCGCCCAGGTGATCTTCGTCACCCAGGATGTCGGACAGGACGACGAAGCGCTCGCCTTCCTTGACCAGGCCCATGGCGATACCGGCAACCGGCGCCTTCACCGGCACGCCGGCGTCCATCAGGGCCAGCGACGAGCCGCAGACCGAGGCCATCGACGAGGAACCGTTCGACTCGGTGATTTCCGAGACGACGCGGATGGTGTACGGGAAGGATTCCAGCGACGGCATGACAGCCAGCACACCGCGCTTGGCCAGGCGACCGTGGCCGATTTCGCGGCGCTTCGGGCCCATCATGCGGCCGCACTCACCCACCGAGAACGGAGGGAAGTTGTAGTGGAACAGGAAGTTTTCCTTGTACTCACCGGCAACGGCGTCGATGACCTGGCCGTCACGGGCGGTGCCCAGGGTGATGGTCACGATGGCCTGGGTTTCGCCACGGGTGAACAGCGAGGAACCGTGGGTACGCGGCAGCACGCCGGTCTTCACGGCGATCGGGCGGACGGTGTCCAGCGCACGACCGTCGATGCGGACCTTGGTGTCCAGCACCGAGTCACGCATGGTGCGGTATTCCAGCTCGCCGAATTCCTTCGACAGCTCGGCCGGGTTCCAGCCCTCGGCAGCCACGCGGCCAGCCAGGGCTTCGAACACGTCCTTCTTGATCGCCGAGATGGCGTCGCGGCGCTGCAGCTTGTCGCGCACCTGGAAGGCTTCGCCCAGGCGCGGGCCGATGGCTTCCTTCAGGGCGGAAATCAGCGCGTCGTTCTTGGCCGGGGCTTCCCAGGTCGACGGCTTGGTGCCGGCTTCGACGGTCAGCTCGTTGATCGCGTTGATGACCTTCTGCATTTCGCGGTGACCGAAGGTCACGGCGCCCAGCATCACTTCTTCGGACAGCAGCGCGGCTTCGGATTCAACCATCAGCACGGCGTTGGAGGTACCGGCAACGACCAGTTCCAGCTGCGAGTCAGCCAGTTCGCTGACGGTCGGGTTCAGGATGTACTCGCCGTTCTTGTAACCGACCTTGGCAGCGCCGATCGGACCCATGAACGGGGTGCCGGCCAGGGCCAGGGCAGCCGAGGCGCCGATCAGGGCCGGGATGTCGCCGTCCACGTCCGGGTTCAGCGACATGACCGTGGCGATGATCTGCACTTCGTTCTTGTAGTCTTCCGGGAACAGCGGGCGGATCGGACGGTCGATCAGACGCGAGATCAGGGTTTCCTTCTCGGTCGCACGGCCTTCACGCTTGAAGAAACCACCCGGGATACGGCCGCCGGCGTAGAACTTTTCCTGATAATCGACGGTCAGCGGGAAGAAGTCCTGGCCTTCGCGCGCGCTCTTGGCGGCGACGGCGGTGACCAGCAGTACGGTGTCGTCCATCTTGACGATGACGGCACCGCTGGCCTGACGGGCGACTTCGCCGGTCTCGAGCGTGACGGTGTGCTTGCCGTACTGGAAGGTTTTGGTGATTTTTGCCACGGAGGGTGTCCTTGGGGATGCTGTCTGCGAATTTGGACCGTCGGCGACCCTTGCCGCCAGCGGGTGGCCGGATCGTTCCGGCCTGAATCGGGGATTGCGGTGCTACAAAACAAAACCGCGGCGCATCGCTGCGCCGCGGGGGATTCGTTGCTTAGCGACGCAGGCCAAGCTTTTCAATCAGGGCCTTGTAACGCTCGACGTCCTTCTTCTTCAGGTAGTCGAGCAGGCTGCGACGGCGGTTGACCATCTGCAGCAGGCCGCGGCGGCTGTGGTGGTCCTTCTTGTGGGTCTTGAAGTGGCCGGTCAGCAGCTCGATGCGGGCGGTCAGCAGGGCCACCTGGACTTCCGGGGAGCCGGTGTCAGCCGAGCTGCGCTTGTTGTCTTCAATGACCTTCTGGGTGTCGATCGACATTTCTTTTTTCTCTGTGATGCGTGGCCGGCAGGAACGCGCTTCGCGCACCGCCAGGCTCGCCGTGGACTACGAGGATGAAACCTGCGCGAGGCAGGCTGCCGGAAAACGGCCGCGAAATTGTAACGGTCGGGGGGGCCGGGAACAAGGTCCGGGGCTGAACCACCCTGCCCCGTTCAGAGGTTGAAGCGGCGCTGCGGGGCCAGCAGCCCGCTGTCGTCGACCTGCCCGAGCCCCTGGACAGCATCGTCCGGACCGAACACGGCGACCAGGCCATGCGGCCAGGACGGGTCGCGCTGGCGCTGGCCGACGCAGAAGCGGTGGGCCTGTCCGGCATCGAGGTCGACCCGCGGGTATTCCGCCAGCCCCGCCGCCAGCGGCAGCAGCAGCGCGTCCATGCCCGCCTCGTCGCCGGCCTCGACCATCGCCCGCAGCTGGTCCAGGGTGACCATGGCCGGTTCGCGGAACGGTTCTACCCAGAGCCGGCGCAGCGCGCTGATGTGGGCGCCACAACCCAGCGCCTCGCCCAGATCGCGGGCCAGGCTGCGGATATAGGTGCCCGAGCCGCAGGTCACGCGCAGGCGCAGCCGTTCCGGCTGCTGCTCCAGCACCTCGATGGCATGCACCTGGACCTCGCGCTCTGGCGCTTCGATGACATCCCCACGGCGGGCCTTCACATACAGCGGCTCACCGCCCTGCTTCAACGCCGAATAGATCGGGGCACGCTGGCGGATGCTGCCGCTCAGCGGCGCCAGTGCGGCCTGCAGCGCTTCGGCACTGATCACCGGCACCGGGCGCTGCAGCAGCACCTGGCCTTCGGCGTCATCGGTATCGGTGGTCTGGCCGAGCACGATCTCGGCGTCGTAGGCCTTGGCCGAGCCGAGCAGCAGGCCGGCGATCTTGGTCGCCTCGCCGAAGCACAGTGGCAGCAGGCCGGTGGCCAGCGGGTCGAGGCTGCCGGTGTGGCCACCCTTCTCGGCGCGGAACAGGCGGCGGGCCACCTGCAGGGCGGCATTGGAGCTCATGCCGGTCGACTTGTCGAGCAGCAGGATGCCATCCAGGCGGCGGAACTGAATTCGGGTCATGACAGGATGTTGTAGAGCCGAGCCATGCCCGGCTGCCGCAGCGCGGCCGGCACAGGCATCGCGTTGCCGGAATGGAAAGACGCCGGGCATGGGCCCGGCGCTGGCTTATTCTTCGTCGCTCTCGCGACGCTTCTCCGCGGCCAGCGTATCGGGCAGGTCGCGCAGGATGTTGTCGATGTGCTCACCACGGTCGACCGAGTCGTCGTAGTGGAAATGCAGCTCCGGCACGTGGCGCAGCTTCATCGCACGGGCCAGGTCCATGCGCAGGCGGTAGCCCAGCTCCTTCAGGCCGGCTACGGCTTCAGCCGAACGCTCCGGCATCAGCGCGGTGACGAACACCTTGGCATGGGCCATGTCGCGGGTGATTTCCACGTCGGACACGCTCACCGAGGGCAACCCGTGCTCGCGCACGGCGTTGTGCACCAGGGTGCCGAGTTCACGGCGCAGCTGGGCGGAGACACGGTCGGTTCGATGGAAAGTCTTGGGCACGCGGTCAGGCTCTTGATTTGAATGTGACCCGACCAAGGTCGGGTCCTACCAGGGAAGGCGGCCCGACCGAGGTCGGGCCCCACCAGGGTGGCGGACCGGTCCGCGAGGACCGGCCCCTTGCAGCATTACAGGGTGCGCGGCACTTCGATACGCTCGAAGCACTCGATCTGGTCACCCGGCTTGACGTCGTTGTAGGCCTTCACCGCGATACCGCATTCGGTACCGTTGCGGACTTCCTCGACGTTTTCCTTGAAGCGGCGCAGCGATTCCAGCTCGCCTTCGAAGATCACCACGCTGTCGCGCAGTACGCGGATCGGCTTGTTGCGCTTGACCACGCCCTCGATGACCATCGAACCGGCGACGGCGCCCAGCTTGGAACTGCGGAAGACGTCGCGGACCTCGGCGATACCGATGATCTCTTCACGGATCTCCACGCCCAGCAGACCGGAAGCCACCTGCTTCACCTGATCGATCACGTCATAGATGATCGAGAAGTAACGCAGGTCCACGCCATTGGATTCGATGATGCGACGGGCCGAAGCATCCGCACGCACGTTGAAGCCGATGACGGTGGCCTTCGAAGCGGCCGCCGAGTTGGCGTCCGATTCAGTGATGCCGCCCACGCCGGAGTGGATAACGTTGATGCGGATGTCTTCGTTGGACAGCGCGACCAGTGCCTGGCTGAGGGCCTGCACCGAACCCTGCACGTCGGCCTTGATGACCAGGTTGAGGACCTGCTGGCCCTCGCCCTTGCCCAGGGTCGCCATGATGTCTTCCATGCGGCTGCCGGCGGTGGCGACCAGGCGCGATTCACGGCGCTTGGTCTCACGCTGCTGGGCAACGTCCTTGGCCAGGCGCTCGTCCTCGACGACCACGAAGTCGTCACCGGCTTCCGGCACGCCGGACAGGCCCAGGACCTGCACCGGGATGGACGGGCCGGCGAACTCCGGCTGCTTGCCGGTTTCGTCGAACAGCGCACGCACGCGGCCGTACTGGATGCCGCACACCAGGTAGTCGCCCTTCTTCAGGCGGCCCTGCTGCACCAGCACGGTGGCGACCGGGCCGCGGCCCTTGTCCAGCGACGATTCGATCACCACGCCCGAGGCGCGGCCTTCGTCGACGGCCTTCAGTTCCAGCAGTTCGGCCTGGATCGAGATGGCGTCCAGCAGGTCGTCGATGCCCAGGCCGGTCTTGGCCGAGATCTCCACCATCTGGGTATCACCACCGAAATCTTCGGCCACGACCTGCTCGGACAGCAGTTCGTTCTTGACCCGCATCGGGTCGGCGTCGGACTTGTCGATCTTGTTGATCGCCACGATCAGCGGCACACCCGCCGAACGGGCGTGCTGGATCGCTTCCTTGGTCTGCGGCATGACGCCGTCATCGGCGGCCACGACCAGCACCACGATATCGGTCAGCTTGGCACCGCGGGCACGCATCGAGGTGAAGGCAGCATGGCCCGGGGTATCCAGGAAGCTGATCACGCCCTTCGGCGTATCCACGTGGTAGGCACCGATGTGCTGGGTGATGCCGCCGGCTTCGCCGGTGGCGACCTTGGTGCGGCGGATGTAATCCAGCAGCGAGGTCTTGCCGTGGTCGACGTGGCCCATGATGGTGACCACCGGCGGGCGCTGGGTGGCTTCGCCCTGGTTTTCACCGGTCGAGGCCAGCAGTGCGTCTTCGGCGTCGTTGTCGTTGGCACGGATCGCCTTGTGGCCGAGTTCTTCGGTCACCAGCGCGGCGGTGTCATGGTCGATGGACTGGGTGATGGTGGCCATCACGCCCATCTTGAACAGCGCCTTGACCACCTCGCCACCCTTCAGCGCGAGCTTCTGCGCCAGGTCGGCCACGGTGATCGTGTCGCCGATCGCCACTTCACGCACCACCGGCGCGGTCGGCCGCTCGAAGGCGTGCGGACCGGCATTGTTGCCACCGCGCGACATGTCGCGACGGCCACCGGCTTGGTTACGCCCGCCCGGACGACCACGGGTGTTGCTGTTGTTGCTGTTGCCACGACGCGCGCGGTCGGCAGCCGACAGGTGCATCTGGCCGGCGAAACGGTCGCCCGGGCCACGCTCGTTGCGCGGTGCGCTGCGGTTGTTGCGGTCGTCGTTGCGCGGCGGCGGCGGTGCACTGCGCGGCGCAGCCGGAGCGGCGGCCGGAGCACGCGGCGGGCGCGGCGCGGTTTCATCGATCGGAGCGCGCTTGGGCTTGCTGGCAGCCAGCGCCTCGGCAGCCTTGGCGGCAGCCGCAGCTTCCTCGGCGGCCTTCTTCTCGGCCTCCGCGCGTTCCTTGGCCGCAACCTCTTCTTCACGGGCACGGACGATGGCTTCGTCGCGCAGACGATCCTTCTCGGCCAGGGCCTGCTGTTCGGCAAGGTTGCGGGCACGCGACTCTTCCAGCTTGCGCAGGATGTCGGCGCGCTCTTCGTCCGGCGTCATGGCGCGAGCACCATCCTTGACGTAGGTACGCTTCTGGCGCACCTCGACATTCACGGTCGTCTTGCTGCGACCGGAATTGACCGTCACTTCCTGCTGCTTCCGGCGGTTGAGCGTGATCTTCTTTGCAGACTGATCGGTCTCTTCCGGGGCCTGCTCGGGCTTGCCGTGCGAACGACGAAGGAAGCCCAGGAGCTTTACCTTCTCGGAGCTGGTCACGACCTGGTCGGGACCGCTGAACTTCATGCCGGCACCGGCCAGCTGTTCCAGCAGTTTTTCGACCGGCGTGTTGACCAGTTCGGCAAGCTTGCGGATGGTGGTTTGCTGCGACATTCGGATCCTATGATCTTGTGGGCGCCCCCCCGCATCTGGAGGTGGCGCGGATTCTACGCCCTGAGCGGCTCAGGGCCCTGTTCATTGCCGGCTCATTCGCCGCGTTCCAGTCGGGCGATCTCTTCGGCACGGGCGGCCAGGATCAGCGCAGCGGCGCGCGCCTGATCCAGTCCTTCGATGCCGAAGTCCATGACCTCGTCGGCGGCCAGGTCGGACAGGTCCTCGCTGGTACGCACGCCGTGGCCGGCCAGCGCATACGCGGTGGCTTCGTCCATGCCCTTCAGGGACAGCAGGTCCTGCGCCGGCTGGCCGTCTTCAAGGCCTTCCTCGACTGCCAGGGCCTCATTGAGCAGCGCATCGCGGGCACGAGCGCGCAGCTCTTCGACGATGTCTTCGTCGAAACCTTCCACGGCCAGCAGTTCGCCGACCGGGACATAAGCGATTTCCTCGACGGTGCCGAAGCCTTCGCTGACCAGGATGCCGGCGATCTCTTCGTCCACTTCCAGCTTGTCCATGAACAGCTGGCGGGCCGAAGCCTGCTCGGCTTCCGACTTGGCGGTGACCTGGTCCTGGGTCATCA
Organism: Stenotrophomonas sp. SMYL89; assembly: GCF_036319985.1. Taxonomy (NCBI): domain Bacteria; kingdom Pseudomonadati; phylum Pseudomonadota; class Gammaproteobacteria; order Lysobacterales; family Lysobacteraceae; genus Stenotrophomonas; species Stenotrophomonas sp. SMYL89. The sequence continues at coordinate 54,738 of NZ_JAWIRW010000009.1, forward strand.
CGTTGAGCTGCCAGCCGGTCAGGCGGCTGGCAAGGCGCACGTTCTGGCCGCCCTTGCCGATCGCCTGGGCCAGGCGGTCTTCAGCGACGGCCAGGTCCATCGAGTGCTTGTCTTCATCGACGATGATCGACTGCACTTCGGCCGGTGCCATCGCGTTGATGACGAAGTTGGCCGGGTTGTCGTTCCACAGCACGATGTCCACGCGCTCGCCATTGAGCTCGTTGGACACGGCCTGCACGCGCGAACCGCGCATGCCGATGCAGGCGCCGATAGGATCGGTGCGCTGGTCGTGGGCGAGCACGGCAATCTTCGCGCGGTCGCCAGGATCGCGGGCACAGGCCTTGATTTCCACCAGGCCCTGGCCGACTTCCGGCACTTCCAGCTTGAACAGCTCGATCATGAATTCCGGGGCGGCGCGGCTGATGAACAGCTGCGGACCACGCGGTTCCGAACGGACTTCTGCCAGGTAGCCGCGCACGCGGTCGCCGGCGCGCAGCACGTCGCGCGGAATGCCCTTGTCCTTCGGGATGAAGCCTTCGGCGTTGCCACCGAGGTCGACGTAGATGTTGCCGCGCTCGGCACGCTTGACCACACCGGTGATCAGTTCGCCGACGCGATCCTTCCACGCATCCACGACCTGCTGGCGCTCGGCTTCGCGCACGCGCTGGACGATGACCTGCTTGGCGGCCTGGGCGGCGATGCGGCCGAAGTCCGGGTTCTCGATCTGCTCTTCGATGTAGTCGCCGACGTCCACGCCTTCGGCTTCATCGACGGCATCCATCAGGCGGATCTGGCGGTCCGGCGATTCCATGACCACGTCATCGGCCACCACTTCCCAGCGGCGGTAGGTTTCGTAGCTGCCATCCTTGTGGTCGATGACCACACGGGTCAGCACTTCCTCGTCGGGATAGCGCTTCTTCGCTGCCGAGGCCAGGGCGGCCTCGATGGCATCGAAGATCACTTCACGCGGCACGCCCTTCTCGTTGGCGACCGCGTCGACTACCAGCAACAGTTCCTTGCTCATTGGCTCACTCCGCGCGCGGCTTCTTTGCCGCCGGCTCGTTGGAAGAAGAATTCGTGTTCGGCTTCGGACGCTTCGGTGCCGGACCGGTCGGCTTGCTCGGGGCCAGCCCCAGCGCCACCCAGTCGGGCATGATCCGTGCCTTGTCGATGTTGTCGGCCGACACCACCACTTCGGTCTTGTCGACGATGAAGGTGATGGTGCCTGCGGCCTCGTCGGTCGCCTCGATACGGCCCTGCAGGCGACGACGGTTGTCCTGCGGCAGCTTCAGCGTGACCTTGGCCGATTCACCCTGGTGGCGAGCGAACTGCTCCAGGTTGAACAGCGGGCGATCCACGCCCGGCGAGGACACTTCCAGCGTGTAATTGCCGCTGATCGGGTCTTCGACGTCCAGCTGCGCCGACACTTCGCGGCTGACCCGCTCGCAGTCGTCGACATTGATGATGCGCTCGGGCTGTTCAGCCAGCGGCACGTCGATGTAAAGGCGCAGGGTCGCACCGCCGGGGGCCGGCAGATACTCAACGCCCAGCAGCTCCAGGCCCAGCGACACAACGGTCGGGGCGAGCAGATTCGCGATGTCGGTTGCCTTGTCGCTCACAGCCTGCCTTAATCTCTTGGTTGGGTGCCGGCCTTGGCCGGCGTGAAAACATGACGCCCCGGAAACGACAAAGGGCCCGCTGGGCCCCTTTTCCGGAAAGACTCCGGTGACTGGATTCCGGTTGCAACCTGCAGTGCCTGCCGGTTGCGGCCCTCCTTCCGGGTCCGGACTCCCGCCGGGAGGCCGCCTTCAGGGGTACTGCTAGGCCGCTGATGATAGCGGCTGCACCGCGCTGGTGCAAGGTGCGGGCCAGGGGTCAGATCCCTTTTCCTCTGGAAAAGGGATCTGACCCCTGGCCAGCGAAAACGACGCAGACCCAAAGAAAAACGCCCTCGAAGCAGGACTTCGAAGGCGATCTCTTTACTTGGTAGCGGGGGCAGGATTTGAACCTGCGACCTTCGGGTTATGAGCCCGACGAGCTGCCAGACTGCTCCACCCCGCATCAGAAGCGGAATTATGAGGCATAACTTCAAAACCTGCAAGCTTTTCCTCATTCATCGAACTGGTTGGCGCCGATTCGATGTGTTGGTAGCGGGGGCAGGATTTGAACCTGCGACCTTCGGGTTATGAGCCCGACGAGCTGCCAGACTGCTCCACCCCGCACCGGAAGTGTTTGAACTGCTGCCCTGCTCTTTCGAGGAGGGCTACCGCAACGATGTTCTGGCTGAACCGCTGCAGTGACAACTCAGGCTGCGCATATTACACGAATCGCGCAGCTTTGTGTCAACTTTTATGCAAGATGCGCAAATGCCTGCTGGCACCAGACCATGATCGGGTTCCAGGCCAGGCCCAGCGCCAGCAGCGCCAGCGCGTTCACGCCCAGCACCAGGCCCAGCACGCGGTCGTTGCTGCGCGGCATGGCCTCGCCCACCGGCTCATCGAAGTACATGACCTTGATGACGCGCAGGTAGTAGAAGCAGCCGACCACGGCGCACAGCACGCCGAGGATGGCCAGCCACAGCAGGCCGCCGTTGACGGCCGCGCCCAGCACCGCCAGCTTGGTCCAGAAGCCCAGGAACGGCGGGATGCCGGCCAGCGACGCCATGATGCACAGCACCAGGCCGGCCATCCATGGGTTGCGGGCATTGAGGCCCTTGAAGTCCTCGATGTTCTCGGCTTCAAAGCCGGCACGCGACAGCGCGATGATCGCGCCGAAGGCGGCGGTGGACATGATGGCGTAGGCCAGTGCGTAGAACAGCGCTGCTGCATAGCCCTGCGCGCCACCACCGGCGATGCCCATCAGCAGGAAGCCGATGTGCGAGACGGTGGAGAACGCCAGCATGCGCTTGAGGTTGCTCTGCGCGATGGCCATCAGGTTGCCGATGACCAGCGAGACCGCGGCCAGGCCGGCGATCAGCAGCTGCAGTTCGGTCGACAGCGGGCCCACGCCCATTTCCAGCAGGCGGTAGGCCATGCCGAAGGCGGCCAGCTTCGGTGCCGAGCTGATGAACAGCGCGATCGGCGCCGGGGCACCCTGGTACACGTCGGGCAGCCACATGTGGAACGGCGCGGCACCCAGCTTGAAGGCAACGCCGGCGATCATGAACACCGCACCGGTGATCAGCAGCACGCGCTCTTCCGAGTGCGGGATGGCGTCACGGATCACGTCCAGGTGCAGGCTGCCGGTGGCGCCGTAGATCAGCGACATGCCGTACAGCAGCAGGCCCGAGGCCAGCGAGCCGAGCACGATGTACTTCATCGCCGCTTCCGAGGCCAGGCCGTTTTCACGGTTGCTGGCGACCAGGGCGTAGGAGCACAGCGCCAGCAGTTCCAGGCCCAGGTAGACCATCAGCAGGCTGCCGGCCGAGACCAGGATCATCATGCCGGCAGTGCCGAACAGGATCAGCACCGGGATCTCGCCCTGGAACAGATTGCGGTCGCGCAGATAGCGCCAGCCGTAGACCAGGGTCAGGCCGCTGAGCAGCACGATCCCGGTCTTCATCACGTCCGCGGCGGTATCGCGCACGAACATGCCATGGAAGACCTCCCCCTGCCCGCCCACGCCGGTGGCCAGCATGAACAGCACCACGGCCAGCGCAGCGAGCGAGAACAGGTGGGTGACGATCTTGTTCCGGTTGCTGACGAACAGGTCGAGGATCATCAGGGCGAAGGCGCTGCCGATCAGCACCAGCTCGGGAGCGAGCGGTGGCAGGTCAGCGGCGGTCAATGGCAGCAGCGGCGAGGTGGTCATCATCAAATCCTGGAATTACAGCAGCTTGCTGGATGCGATCTGCATCGCCAGCTTCGCGATCGAGGGCTCCATCAGGTCGGTCAGCGGCTTGGGGTAGATGCCCAGGGCCAGCACGCCGATGGCGAACACGCCCAGCACCAGCCATTCGCGGCCGTTGATGTCCTTCAGTTCGGCCACGTGGCTGTTGGCCACTTCGCCGAAGAAGATGCGCTTGTACAGCCACAGGGTGTAGGCGGCGCCGATGATCAGGGTGGTGGCCGCGCCCAGTGCGATCCACGGATTACGCTGGAAGGCCGACAGGATGACCATGAACTCGCCGACGAAACCGCTGGTGCCCGGCAGGCCCGCGTTGGCCATGAAGAACAGCATGGCGAAGGTGGCGAACCACGGCATCACGTTGACCACGCCGCCGTAATCGGCGATGCGGCGGCTGTGCATGCGGTCGTACAGCACGCCGACGCAGGAGAACATCGCGCCGGACACGAAGCCATGCGAGATCATCTGCACCATGGCGCCCTGCAGGCCCAGGCGGGCGGCGTCGGCGTTGCCGGCTTCACGCACCAGCCACAGGGCGATGAAGGTGCCCAGGGTGACGAAGCCCATGTGCGCGATCGACGAATAGGCGATCAGCTTCTTCATGTCGTCCTGCACCAGGGCGACCAGGCCGACGTAGATCACCGCGATCAGCGACAGCGCGATCACCAGCCACGCCCATTCCTGCGAGGCGTCCGGAACGATCGGCAGGTTGAAACGCAGGAAACCGTAGCCACCGATCTTCAGCGCGATGGCGGCCAGGATCACCGAACCGGCGGTCGGCGCTTCCACGTGGGCGTCCGGCAGCCAGGTGTGGACCGGGAACATCGGCACCTTGACCGCGAAGGCGATCAGGAAGGCGAAGAAGATCCAGGTCTGTTCCTTGGCCGACAGCGGCAGTGCGTACAGGTCGGCCAGCTGGAAGCTGCCGCCCTTCATGTACAGGTAGATCAGCGCCACCAGCATCAGCACCGAGCCGAGGAAGGTGTACAGGAAGAACTTCAGCGCAGCGTAGATGCGGCGCGGGCCGCCCCAGACACCGATGATCAGGAACATCGGGATCAGCATGGCTTCGAAGAACACGTAGAACAGCATCGCGTCCGTCGCGGCGAAGATGCCGACGGTGACGCCTTCCAGGATCAGGAAGGCCGCCACGTACTGATTCACGCGCTTGTCGATGGCGCTCCAGGCGCCGATCAGGGCAAGCACGCTGACCAGGGTGGTCAGCAGGATCAGCGCCACGGCAATGCCGTCCACGCCCAGGTTGTAGCCGATCTTGTACGCCGGGATCCAGGCATGGGTCTCGACGAACTGCAGACCGTCGATGCCCGCGTTGTAGCCGCTCAGCAGCGAGAGGCTTGCAACGAAGGTGAGCACCGCGACGCCCAGCGACGCCCAGCGGGCAGTCTGTGCATCACGGATCGCAAGGATCAGGGCGCCACCGATGATCGGCAGCCAGATGAGGACACTGAGTAGAGGCCAGTTCGACACGTCTTCTTATTCCGTACAGGTCATCAACGCAGGTAATGCATCAGCACGCCCAGCAGGGCAATCAGGCCGATGATCATCGCGAAGGCGTAGTGATAGAGGAAACCGGATTGGGTACGACGCAGCACGCCGGCTGCAACGTCCACAACACGTGCCGAGAGATTGACCACGCCGTCGACGATGTTGCTGTCGATCCAGCGCGAGACCTTGCCCAGCTTGACGCTGCCGCCGGCAAAGCCATCGATCCACAGCTTGTCGAAGCCGTACTTGTTTTCCAGCACCGAAACGATCGGGGCGAAGGTCTTGCGTGCCTTGCCCGACAGGTCCGGCTTCCACAGGTAGAACAGCGCAGCCAGCAGGAAGCCCGCCAGGGTCAGCCAGAACGGCGGCAGCATCATGCCGTGCAGCGCGAACGCGACCGGGCCATGGAACTCTTCACCCAGGAACGCCACGGTGTTCTTGGCCGGATCGTAGAAATCGACGATGCCGGTGAAGAACGTCTGTGCCTGGCCCTTGATCGCCTCGTGGGCATGGTGGCCAGCCCAGTCGGTGCCGTGCAGCATCGGACCGATGCTGAAGAAACCGATGGCGATCGACGGGATGGCCAGCAGGACCAGCGGCAGGGTCACCACCCACGGAGTTTCATGCGGCTCATGCGGACCGTGGCCATGGCCGTGGTCGTCATGGGCATCGCCATGGTGGGCGTCGGCGGCGTGGTGATCGTCATGGCCATGGCCATGATCGTCATGCGCGTCGCGGAAGCGTTCCTTGCCATGGAAGGTCATGAACAGCAGGCGGAAGCTGTAGAAGCTGGTCACCAGCACGCCACCCAGCACCGCCCAGTAGCCATAGGTGGCCACCCAGCTGTTCTGCATGTGGGCATGGATCTCGGCCGCCTCGATGATGGTGTCCTTCGAGTAGAAGCCGGAGAAGAACGGCGTGCCGACCAGTGCCAGCGTACCGATCCACATGGTGATGAAGGTGATCGGCATGTACTTGCGCAACCCGCCCATCTTGCGCATGTCCTGCTCATGGTGCATCGCGATGATGACCGAGCCGGCGCCCAGGAACAGCAGGGCCTTGAAGAAGGCGTGGGTCATCAGGTGGAACACGGCGGCCGAGTAGGCCGACACGCCCAGGGCGACGGTCATGTAGCCCAGCTGCGACAGCGTGGAGTACGCGACGACGCGCTTGATGTCGTTCTGCACGATGCCGATCAGGCCGGTGAAGAACGCGGTGGTGGCACCGATGAACAGCACGAAGTTCAGCGCGGTCTGCGACAGCTCGAACAGCGGCGACATGCGGGTGACCATGAAGATACCGGCGGTCACCATCGTCGCGGCGTGGATCAGTGCCGAGATCGGGGTCGGGCCTTCCATCGAGTCCGGCAGCCACACATGCAGCGGGACCTGGGCCGACTTGCCCATGGCGCCGATGAACAGGCAGATGCAGATGACGGTGGCGATCGACCAGATCACCGGCTCGTTCAGCAGCTGCATGCCCAGGATCGTGCCGTCCCAGATCTGCAGCTGGGCGCGCGGGTCAGCCAGCATGCCGGCCTGCGAGAACACCTGCGAGTAGTCCAGGGTGCCGAACACCCACAGCACGCCGGCGATGCCCAGCAGGAAGCCGAAGTCGCCAACGCGGTTGACCAGGAACGCCTTCATGTTGGCGAAGATCGCGGTCGGGCGCTTGAACCAGAAGCCGATCAGCAGGTACGACACCAGACCCACCGCTTCCCAGCCGAAGAACAGCTGCAGGAAGTTGTTGCTCATCACCAGGGTGAGCATCGAGAAGGTGAACAGCGAGATGTAGCTGAAGAACCGCTGGTAGCCCGGATCGTCCTGCATGTAGCCGATCGTGTAGATGTGGACCAGCAGCGACACGAAGGTCACCACCACCATCATCATCGCGGTCAGCTTGTCGACCATGAAGCCGACGTGGGCCGAGTACTGGCCAACCTCGAAGAACGTGTAGATGTTCTGGTTGAACGGCTGCGCGCCGCCCCACATCAGCTGGTAGAACGTGTACATCGACAGGCCGCAGGCTACCGCGACGCCGAGGATGGTGATGGTCTGCGCGCCGAAGCGCTTGACCTGGCGACCGAACAGGCCGGCGATGATGCTGCCGAACAGCGGTGCAAGCACCACTGCGATCAACAGACTCTTGGAGAGAGTGATTTCCATCTGTGGATCAGCCCTTCAGCGAATCGACTTCGCCGACATTGATCGTGCGGCGGGTACGGAACAGGGTCACCAGGATCGCCAGGCCGATGGCGGCTTCCGCGGCGGCGACGGTCAGGATGAAGAACACGAACAGCTGGCCGGACGGATCGCCCAGCTGACGCGAGAAGCCGACGAAATTGATGTTCACCGACAGCAGCATCAGTTCGATCGACATCAGCAGGACGATGACGTTCTTCCGGTTGAGGAAGATGCCGGCCAGGCTGATGGCGAACAGCACCGCGCCAAGCGCAAGGATGTGGCCAAGGGTAATCACGGCTGGGTCTCCTCGCCGGTGGCCGGCTTGCTGTTGCTGTGCACGACCGGTGCTTCGGCACCCATCTTGACCATGCGCAGGCGCTGGCCGGCCTTGACCATGGTCTGCTCGCCCGGGTTCTGGCTCTTCACGCCGGTACGGCGGCGCAGGGTCAGCATCACGGCGGCAACCACGGCCACGGTCAGGATGACGGCGGCGAACTCGAACGGCAGCAGGTACTCGGTGAACAGCGTGCGTGCCAGCCAGGTGATGTTGGAGCTGTCGGCAGCGACCGCAGCGGCGTTGTCGGCCGGGAACGGGTTGACCGCCCTGCCCTTCACGCCGATCAGGATCAGCATCTGCACCAGCATCGCCACCGCCACGATCAGACCGACCGGCAGGTAGCGCACCCAGCCTTCACGCATCTTGGTGGGATCGATGTCCAGCATCATCACCACGAACAGGAACAGCACCATCACCGCGCCGACGTAGACCAGCACCAGCGCCACGCCGAGGAACTCGGCGCCCACCAGCAGCCACACGCAGGCAATGGAGAAGAAGGTCAGCACCAGGCACAGCACTGCATGCACCGGGTTGCGCACGCTGATCACCGCACCGGCCGAAACCGTTGCCGCGATGGCGAACACCCAGAAAGCGATATTTACCCAATCCATCTCTCGACCTCAGCGGTAAGCGGCATCGGCGGCACGACGCTCGGCGATCTCGTTTTCGAGACGATCGCCAAGGGCCAGCAGCTGCGGCTTGGTAACGATGTTTTCGCCACGGTTCTCGAAGTGGTACTCGAGGATGTGGGTTTCGACGATCGAGTCCACCGGGCAGCTTTCTTCGCAGAAGCCGCAGAAGATGCACTTGAACAGGTCGATGTCGTAGCGGGTGGTGCGGCGGGTGCCGTCCTCGCGCTTGGCCGAGTCGATGGTGATGGCCAGGGCCGGGCACACCGCTTCGCACAGCTTGCAGGCAATGCAGCGCTCTTCGCCGTTGGGATAACGGCGAAGTGCGTGCAGGCCACGGAAGCGCGGCGACTGCGGGAACTTCTCCATCGGGTACATCATCGTGTACTTCGGCTTGAAGCTGTACTTCAGCGTCAGCCAAAGGCCGGCCAGCAGTTCGAGCAGCAGCAGGCTCTTGAAGTAATGGGTAATCCTGTTCATCACTTAGACGCCCTTTTGAATCACGCCGAAGAACACCATGACGGCGGTAACCGCGATCCACAGAATGGCCAGCGGGATGAAGACCTTCCAGCCCAGGCGCATGATCTGGTCATAGCGGAAGCGCGGGAAGCTGGCACGGAACCAGATGTAGGCACTGGCGAAGAAGAACACCTTGACGAACAGCCACGGTGCACCGCCCTTCCAGATCCAGTCGACCAGCGGCGAGACATCGCCGAAGTTGACCCAGCCCTGGACCGGGCTCAGCCAGCCGCCGAGGAAGAAGATCGAGATCAGGAAGCTGATCAGGATCATGTTCGCGTATTCGGCCAGGAAGAACAGGGCGAAGGCACCGCCGGAGTACTCAACCATGTGGCCGGCGACGATTTCCGACTCGCCTTCCACCACGTCGAACGGCGCGCGGTTGGTTTCAGCCACGCCCGACACCCAGTAGATGACGAACAGCGGGAACAGCGGCAGCAGGAACCAGTCGAAGAAACCGGAATTGCCGGCCTGCGCCATCACGATGTTGCTCAGGTTCAGGCTGCCAGCGGCGATCATCACGCCGACCAGGGCGAAGCCCATGGCGATTTCGTAGCTGATCATCTGCGCCGAGGCGCGCATCGCACCCAGGAAAGCGTACTTCGAGTTGGACGCCCAACCGGCCAGGATGATGCCGTAGATGCCCAGCGAGGTCATCGCCAGCAGGTACAGCAGGCCGGCGTTGGCGTTGGACAGCACGATCTGCGAATCGAAGGGCACCACCGACCAGGCCGCGAAAGCCGGGGCCAGGGTGATCAGCGGCGCCAGCAGGTAGATCGCCTTGTTGGCGCTGCTCGGCTGGACCACTTCCTTGAACAGCAGCTTGAAGACGTCGGCGAAGGCCTGGAAGATGCCCATGCCCACGTACATCGGGCCGTGGCGGACGTGCATCCAGCCGATCAGCTTGCGTTCCCAGACCACGTAGAAGGCCACCGAGACGATCACCGGTACGGTGATCACCAGGATCTTCAGGATGATCCAGATCAGCGCGCCGATGTCACCGAGGCCAAGCAGCCACTGGTGCAGCGGGTCTACCGCGTTCAACAGCAATTCGTTCATGCAGCCACCACCGATACGCGAGCGGCACCCAGCGGCGCGGTCGCGCCGTGGCCCGATTCAATCCAGACCGAACCCGCAGCGACGCGGGCGTCGACCACCACCGGCAGGGTAGCCTTGCCGGCATCGGTGCCGACCTTGGCCATCTGCCCTTCCTGCAGCTGCAGGCGCGCGGCATCGTCAGCGTTCAGCACGATGCGCGGGGCGTTGTTGAGCGGATGCGACTGCAGCGCCGGGGCGCGGCGGACCACCGCATCGGTGCGGTAGATCGCGGCGGTCGAAGCCACTTCCAGGCCTTCACCGGCAACCACCGGCTGCGCCGAAGCGGCAACGGTGACCGACACCGGGGCCAGGCTGGCGCGCAGGCCGGCCAGGTCGGTGAAGTCGAAACCGGCCAGCGCCATGTCGCCGCCCAGGGCGCGCAGCACGCGCCAGCCTTCACGGGCCTCGCCCGGCAGCTTGCCGCCGGCACGCGCCGACTGCTCGCGACCATCGAGGTTGGTCAGGGTGGCATCGATTTCCGGCAGCGCACCGATCGGCAGGATCACGTCGGCAACGTCGCGGGTGGACACGCAGGCGAACTGGCTGAAGGCCACCACCTGGGCGCCGGCCAGCGCCTTGCGCGCGGACGGGGCATCGGCGAAGTCCAGGCCCGGCTCCAGGCCGTAGACCACGTAGGCCTGGCGCGGCTGCGCCAGCATCGCGGCGACGTCCTTGCCGGCCGGCAGCACGCCGGCGCGGGTCAGACCCACGGCATTGGCGCCCTGCGGGATGCGGCACAGCTTGGCACCGGTGGCGGCAGCGAACTCACGCGCAGCGGCGCGGATCGCGGCAGCCTGCGGGTGGTTCTCGGCGATGCCACCGACGATCAGCACGGTGTTGTTGCCGCCCTGCACGGCCGAACGCAGCTCGGCGTTGGCCAGCGCGTCGACGAACTTCGACGGGGCAACGATCTGCTTGCCGGCGATGCTGAAGGCAAAGTCGAAGTCCACCGGGTTGACGACGTGGATCTTCGCGCCCTTGGTGGTCTGCGCCTTGCGCAGGCGGGCGTGCAGCAGCGGCAGTTCGTGGCGGATGTTGCTGCCCAGAACGACGATACGGTCGGCGCCTTCGATCTCGGCCAGCGGCAGGCCGAACACTTCGGCGGTTGCGGCGTCGGAGAAATCGCGGTTGTTGATGCGGTGGTCGATGTTGCTCGAGCCCAGCCCATTGGCCAGGCGGGCCAGCAGCGCGCCTTCCTCGTTCGAGGTGGACGGATGCACCAGCACGCCCAGGTTGTCGCCCTGGTTCGCCTTGAGGATCTCGGCGGCCGCGGCCAGGCCTTCGGCCCAGCTCACTTCCTTCCACTCGCCATTGACCTTGCGCAGCGGCTTGACCGCACGGTCTTCGCTGTACAGGCCCTGGTGCGAGTAGCGGTCACGGTCGGACAGCCAGCACTCGTTCACCGCTTCGTTGTCGCGCGGCACGGTGCGCAGCACTTCGCCGCGACGCACGTGCAGGAACAGGTTCGAACCCATCGCGTCGTGGTAACCCAGCGACTCGCGCGCGGTCAGTTCCCACGGGCGGGCGCGGAACTGGAACACCTTGTTGGTCAGCGCGCCGACCGGGCAGACGTCGACGACGTTGCCGGACAGTTCGGTGGTCAGCGGCTTGCCGTCGAAGGTACCGATCTGCAGGTTCTCACCGCGGTACATGCCACCCAGTTCGTAGGTACCGGCAACGTCGGCGGTGAAGCGGACGCAGCGGGTGCACTGGATGCAGCGGGTCATCTCGGTGGCGACCAGCGGGCCCATGTCTTCGTCGGGCACCACGCGCTTGCGCTCGTTGAAGCGGCTGACCGAACGGCCATAGCCCAGCGACACGTCCTGCAGCTCGCACTCGCCGCCCTGATCGCAGATCGGGCAGTCCAGCGGGTGGTTGATGAGCAGGAACTCCATCACCGAGCGCTGGAACTTCAGTGCCTTCTCGCTGCGGGTGGCGACTTTCATGCCATCCATGACCGGAGTGGCGCAGGCCGGCGCCGGCTTCGGCGACTTCTCCACGTCCACCAGGCACATGCGGCAGTTGGCGGCGATCGGCAGCTTCTCGTGGTAGCAGAAGCGCGGAATGGAGATGCCGGCCTTGTCGGCGGCCTGGATGATCATCGAGCCCTTGGGCACGACCAGCGACTTGCCATCGATCTCGATGGTGACGTGATCGGGTGGGACGCTCGGATTTACGGGTTGCGCGCTCATGCAGCGGCTGCCTCCACCTTCTTGCCGTCAACCATCGAATGACCGTTGACGATGTAGTACTCGAACTCGTCCCAGAACTGGCGCAGGAAGCCCTGGATGGGCCATGCAGCCGCTTCGCCGAACGCACAGATGGTGTGGCCTTCGATCTGGCCGGCCACTGCCTTCAGCTGGTGCAGGTCTTCCATCGTGGCCTTGCCGGCGACGATGCGCTCCAGCACGCGGTGCATCCAGCCGGTACCTTCACGGCACGGGGTGCACTGGCCACAGGATTCCTTGTGGAAGAACTGGCTGATGCGGCAGGCGAACTTGACGCAGCAGACGCTGTCGTCGAGCACCACGATCGCACCCGAACCCAGGCCGGAGCCCAGTGCACGGATGGTGTCGTAGTCCATCGGCAGGTCCTTCAGCTCGGCCGCGGTCAGCACCGGCATCGACACACCGCCCGGGATCGCGCCCTTCAGGGTACGGCCCGGACGCAGGCCACCGGCCATTTCCAGCAGATCGTGGAATTTGGTGCCGAGCGGCACTTCGAAGTTGCCGCCGTTCTGCACGCAGCCGGACACCGAGAAGCACTTCGGGCCGCCGTTGGCGGTCAGGCTCAGGCCCTTGAACCACTCCGGACCGTTGCGGATGATCGCCGGCACCGAACCGTAGGTTTCGGTGTTGTTGATCGTCGACGGCTTGCCGTACAGGCCGAAGTTGGCCGGGAACGGCGGCTTGTAGCGCGGCTGGCCCTTCTTGCCTTCCAGCGATTCCATCAGCGCGGTTTCTTCGCCGCAGATGTATGCGCCGGCGCCCAGCGCACCGTAGATGTCGATGTCCACGCCCGAGCCCATCACGTTCTTGCCCAGCCAGCCGTTCGCATAAGCGTCGGCCAGGGCCTGCTCGAAGTGCTCGAACGGCTCGTGGTGGAACTCACCGCGCAGGTAGTTGTAGCCCACGGTCGAACCGGTGGCGTAGCAGGCGATCGCCATGCCTTCCACCACCGAATGCGGGTTGTAGCGCAGGATGTCACGGTCCTTGCAGGTGCCCGGCTCGGATTCGTCCGAGTTGCAGAGGATGTACTTCTGCATGTTGCCCTTGGGCATGAAGGACCACTTCAGGCCGGTCGGGAAGCCAGCGCCACCGCGGCCACGCAGGCCCGAGGCCTTGACCATCTCGATGACCTGCTCCGGCGGGATCTTCTCTTCGAGGATCTTGCGCAGGGCGGCGTAGCCACCGGTCTTGAGGTAGCTTTCGTACGACCACGGGGTGTCGTAATGCAGGGTGGTGTAGACCACCTGGTGCGGCAGCGGCGCGGGGCCCACCGGACCCTTGGATTCGTGGTGATGTGCCATGCCCTTACTCCAGCCCGTCCAGCAGCTCGTCGACCTTTTCCAGGGTCAGACGCTCATGGTAGTGACCGTTGATGACCATCATCGGCGCGCCACCACAGCCGGCCAGGCACTCTTCCTCGCGCTTGAGGTAGACGCGGCCGTCCGGGGTCGATTCACCGTGCTTGATGCCCAGTTTCTTCTCGCAATGACGCACGATGTCTTCGGCGCCATTGAGCCAGCAGCTGATGTTGGTGCAGATGGCCACGTTGTTGCGGCCCACCTTCTCGGTCTCGAACATCGAGTAGAAGCTGGCCACTTCGTAGGCCCACACCGGCGGCAGGTCCAGGTACTTGGCCACGCCGGCGATCAGCTCGTCGGTCAGCCAGCCCTCGTTCTGCTCCTGGGCCGCATGCAGGCCCTGCAGCACGGCAGAGCGCTTGCGGTCCGGCGGGAACTTGGACAGCCAGTGATCGATGTGAGCGCGGGTCTTGTCGCTCAGCACCACCATCGGGTCGACGTCGCGCGCCGCCTCGAAATTACCTGTCGCCTTCATCGGCCGACCTCAGCGAAATGCATAACGTGAAATTGCAGAAACTGCGGCGCCGGCTTGCGCCGGCTGCCTGCAGCGGGCGTTGGCGTGGCGGACGGCATTACCGGTCAACCTCGCCGAACACCAGATCGTAGGTACCGATCATGGCCACCACGTCGGCCAGCATGTGGCCGCGCACGATCGAATCGATCGAGGACAGGTGGGCAAAGCCCGGTGCACGCAGGTGCACGCGGAACGGCTTGTTGGCGCCATCGGAGACCAGGTAGCAGCCGAACTCACCCTTCGGGGCTTCCACCGCCGAGTAGGTCTCGCCGGCCGGCACGCAGTAGCCTTCGCTGAACAGCTTGAAGTGGTGGATCAGCGCTTCCATGTCGTCCTTCATGTCCTCGCGCTTGGGCGGAGCGACCTTGAAGTTCTTCACCATCACCGGGCCAGGGTTGGCCTTCAGCCAGGCCACGCACTGCTTGATGATGCGGTTGGATTCGCGCATTTCGGCAACGCGGACCAGGTAACGGTCGTAGCAGTCGCCTTCCTTGCCCAGCGGGATGTCGAAATCGACGGCATCGTACTTTGCGTACGGACGCTTCTTGCGCAGGTCCCAGGCAACGCCCGAGCCGCGCAGCATCACGCCGGTCATGCCCCACTGGTGGGCCAGTTCCGGGCTGACCACGCCGATGCCGACCGTACGCTGCTTCCAGATACGGTTGTCGGTCAGCAGGGTTTCGTATTCATCAATGCGCTTGGGGAACTCGACGGTGAAGTTCTCCAGGAAGTCCAGCAACGAGCCTTCGCGCGAAGCATTGAGCTGCTTCAGCGCCTTGCCCTTGTGCCAGCGCGATTCCTTGTACTTCGGCATGTGGTCCGGCAGGTCGCGGTAGACACCGCCCGGACGGTAGTACGCCGCGTGCATGCGCGCGCCGGAGACCGCTTCATAGCAGTCCATCAGTTCTTCACGCTCGCGGAAGGCGTACAGCATCACCGCCATCGCACCCAGGTCGAGTGCGTTGGAGCCCAGCCACATCAGGTGGTTGAGGATGCGGGTGATTTCGTCGTACATGGTGCGGATGTACTGCGCACGCTCCGGCGCTTCGATACCCATCAGGGTCTCGATCGCGCGCACGTAGGCGTGCTCGTTGCACATCATCGACACGTAATCCAGGCGATCCATGTAGCCGATCGACTGGTTGAACGGCTTGGATTCGGCCAGCTTTTCGGTACCACGGTGCAGCAGACCCACGTGCGGGTCGGCGCGCATGATGGTTTCGCCGTCCATTTCCAGGATCAGGCGCAGCACACCGTGCGCGGCCGGATGCTGCGGGCCGAAGTTCATGGTGTAGTTGCGGATTTCCTGCCGTGCTTCGGCCGGATTGCTCGCGAACGCTTCGCGGGCCTGGTGGAACTCGCTCACTTCACTGCCTCCTGCGCGCGCTCACCTTCTGCGGTCTGCAGACGGGCGTCGTCACGGATCACGCGCGGCACGCCGACGCGCGGCTCCACCGAGGTGACCGGTTCGTAGATCACGCGCTTCTTTTCTTCGTCGTAGCGGACTTCGACATTGCCGATCAGCGGGAAGTCCTTGCGGAACGGATGACCGACGAAACCGTAGTCGGTCAGGATCCGGCGCAGGTCCGGGTGGCCTTCGAAGATCACGCCATACAGGTCGAACGCTTCGCGCTCGAACCAGTTCAGGCCCGGCCAGATGCCGGTCAGCGAGGACACCACCGGCAATGCTTCGTCAGGGGCGAAGCAGCGCAGGTGCATCATCAGGTTGTGCTGGTACGAACGCAGCTGGGCGACCACGGCAAAACGCTGGGTCGGCATGTGCTGCGGGCGGGCGCCCTCGGCACCGCTTTCCTCGGTGGGGAATTCACCCCACGCGAAACGGCCCTGGGCCTTGCCTTCGACACCGCGGCTGAAGCCCTGCGAGGACACGTCAGCGGTGTCCCATTCGTCGGAGCCATAGCCCAGGTAATCGACGCCGCAGAGATCCACGGCCTGTTCGAAACCAAACTCGTCACGCAGCGCCAGGGCGGTGGCGTGCCACTCGGCGGCAGGCACTTCCAGCGTCACTTCGCCGCGGGGTTCGACCACGATGACCTTCGCACCTGCGAAACGTGCGGAGAGTCGGTCGATGAAGGATGCTTGCTCTGCCATGGGGGCTTGGCGCGCTCTTGTCAGGTGAAGGGGTCAGCGGGCGATGGTCTGTGTACGCCAGATCTTCTTCTGCAGCTGCAGGATCCCGTACACCAGCGCCTCGGCGGTCGGCGGGCAGCCCGGGACGTAGACGTCCACCGGCACCACGCGATCACAGCCGCGCACGACAGAATAGGAGTAGTGGTAATAGCCACCGCCGTTGGCGCAGCTACCCATGGAGATGACCCACTTCGGGTCCGGCATCTGGTCGTAGACCTTGCGCAGCGCCGGGGCCATCTTGTTGACCAGGGTACCGGCCACGATCATCACGTCGGACTGACGCGGCGACGGGCGGAACACCACGCCGTAGCGGTCGAGGTCCAGGCGCGCGGCGCCTGCGTGCATCATCTCGACCGCGCAGCAGGCCAGGCCGAAGGTCATCGGCCACATCGAGCCGGTGCGCGCCCAGTTCAGCAGTGCATCGACGCTGGTGGTGACGAAGCCCTTCTCCAGCAGCGGGTTGTCGCCTTCCGGCCGCAGGATGTCATCAACCCGACCTTCCGGCGTGGGGTTGTTCATGAGGCCATCGAGAGTCTGAATCACTCCCATTCCAGCGCTCCCTTCTTCCAGACGTAAATGAAACCGAGGAACAGCATGCCGACGAACAGGCCCATGGTGATGAGCGAACGGGCGCCCAGCTCCATGAAGACCTGGGTCCACGGCACGATGAAGATGATTTCCAGGTCGAAGACGATGAACTGGATCGCGATCAGGTAGTAGCGCACGTCGAACTTCATGCGCGCGTCTTCGAAGGCCTCGAAGCCGCACTCATACGGCGACAGCTTTTCCAGATCGGGGCGGCGGGGACCGAGGAATCGACCAACCAGCATCAGCGTAATGCCGATACCGGTGGCAACGATCAGAAACAGCAGAGACGGCAAATATTCGGCCAGCACAGCGATTCTCTCTTGCCTCTGCCGCTGCGCCTGCAGGCGCTTTGGCATGGGGGAGTGGACGGGAATCTACCTGGCGCCTTGCGCGCCAGGCGAACCCGCTTTACTTACAAATGGTGCCCAAGAGGGGACTCGAACCCCTACGACCTAAGTCGCTACCACCTCAAGGTAGTGCGTCTACCAATTCCGCCACCTGGGCAAACGATCACATCAGACTATCTTCCCGATGCGCCGCGTATTGTAACCGGCTTCAGTGTTTCTGGGAGCCTTCCGAAGGCTTTTCTTCACCAGAAACCGAAGATTCCGCCTGAGCCGGCACATTCGCGGCCGGAACCGGGGCTGCCGGGACCGCATCGGCCTTCGGAACGGCCGGCAATTCGCCTGCCGGAGCCGCCGGAGCAGTCACCGCCGGGGCGGACATCAAGCCCAGATCCTGGTCGGCCGCCGGACGGCTGCCATGACCGGCATACCAGGCCATGAAGAGACTGATGCCGAAGAACACGACAGCCAGCCACTTGGTCGACTTGGACAGGAAGTTCGAGGCGCCACGCGCACCGAACACCGTACCCGAGGCGCCGGCACCAAAGCCCGAACCCGCCGCCGCACCCGAGCCACGCTGCATCAGGATCAGCGCGATCATGGCCACAGCGACCAGCACGTAGACGACATTGAGGATCAACATCAGCATTGGAAACCGCCCTCGGACAATACTTCTAGGATTAGTTCGCGGCCGCCGCCCTTGCGATGGCCAGGAAGTCCGCGGCCACCAGGGAGGCGCCGCCGACCAGCCCACCATCGACATCCGGCTGCGCGAACAGTTCCCCGGCATTGTCGGGCTTCACGCTACCGCCGTAAACAATGGGCAGTGAATCAGCGATTCTAGCATCGATGCGCGCGACTTCGCCACGGATGAACGCGTGCACCTGCTGTGCCTGCTCCTTGCTGGCGGTACGGCCGGTACCGATGGCCCAGACCGGCTCATAGGCAACCACCGCCTGGGCAAAGCCGGCGGCACCCACCAGCTCCAGCACCGGTGCCAGCTGGCTGGCGATGACCGCCTCGGTCTGCCCCGCTTCGCGCTGCTCCAGGGTCTCACCCACGCACAGCACCGGCACCAGGCCGGCATGCAGGGCCGCGGCGAACTTGCGTGCGACCAGTTCGCTGCTTTCATGGTGGTACTGGCGGCGCTCGGAGTGGCCGACCAGGCCATAGCGGGCCCCGACCTCGTGCAGCATGGCGGCACAGACCTCGCCGGTGTAGGCGCCCTTCTCGTTGCTGCTCACGTCCTGGGCACCGAACACCAGGCCGGTGTCACCAAAGTCCTCGACCAGTTCACCCAGATACGGCAGCGGCGGCAGGATCACCACGTCCACCCCGTCCAGCGGCAGCCCGGCGGCCACCTGCCCCAGCAGTTCATTGGCGAATTGACGGCTGCCATGCAGCTTCCAGTTTCCGGCGACGATCTTGCGGCGCATGAGCGGGTGGCTCCTGTGTGAAGTCAGCCGGTCATGATACCCGTTACGGCAAAAATCCGTTTCCGTGTAAGCGGTTACATGGATTTTCAGCCAACGGCGCAGCCCTTCGTGGCGGGGTGGGGTTGGTCGAGGAGAGCCCCGGTTGGATTGGTGGGCTTGGCCGGGGGGGGGGGGGGGGGGGGGGGGGGGGGGGGGGGGCGCCCGCCGGGGGGGGGGGGGGGGGGGCGCGCCCCCCCCCCCCCCCCCCCCCCCCCCCCCCCCCCCCCCCCCCCCCCCCGGCCCCTGACACATTCCGGCGGTTCCGCCCGCCACGGAAAGAAAAAGAAGATCAAAAGCAAAAGCGGCATTCCGGGTGGCTGCCGGGTTGGACCAGCCCCCTACCCCGCTTCGATCTGACAGATCTCAACCACGCATGGCGTGGATCTACCGTGCCGACCAAGGTCGACACCTACCGGAAATCACGATTTGCCAACCGTCACCGGGAAACTGTCGAAGGCGCAGAAATCCAGAGCCGCTTTGGCTTTGGCTTTGGCCTCTGCGGGTGCAGGGTGCAACCCTGCCGAACACCCTCCGCTGCGCTCGCCGGGCATGGCCCTGCGCTACCCGTAATGAAAAAGCCGCCTTTCGGCGGCTTCTTCATTATTTCAGCTTGATCTCGCGCAGGCGTTCCTCGAGGAAGCCGTGGGCGGTGATCGGCTCCGGGTACCGGCTCGGGTTCTCCGGGGTGATGCAGGACGGCAGCACGTCGATCAGGAAATCCGGGTTCGGGTGCAGGAAGAACGGCACCGAGTAGCGCGGCTGGCGGGCCAGCTCGCCCGGGGGGTTGACCACGCGGTGGATGGTCGACGGGTACACATGGTTGGTCAGGCGCTGCAGCATGTCGCCGATGTTGACCACGATGGTGTCCGCGTCCGAGGTGAACGGCACCCACTCACCATCATGCGACTGCACTTCCAGGCCCGCGGCACTGGCACCGACCAGCAGAGTGATGAAGTTGATGTCGCCATGGGCGCCGGCACGCACGTTCGGAATGTCGTCGGTGGTGATCGGCGGGTAATGGATCGGGCGCAGGATCGAATTACCGAAGTTGGTCTTGTCGGCGAAGAAGTCCTCCGGCAGGCCAATGTGCAGGGCCAGCGCCGACAGCACGCGCGAGCCCAGGTTGTCCAGCGCCTGGTACAGGCCGTAGCCGCGCTCACGGAAGCCCTCGACCTCGGTCGGCCACAGGTTCGGCGCCATCACGTCACGGTACTTGGAGTCATCGGCGATCTCGCGACCGATGTGCCAGAACTCCTTCAGGTCGAAGTGCTTGGAGCCCTTGGCGGTTTCCACGCCGAACGGGGTGTAGCCGCGGGCGCCGCCGCTGCCAGCCACGTGGTACTTGCGCTTGACCTCGTCCGGCAGGGCGAAGAAGGCCTTGAAGACATCGTAGGCCGCGTCGATGTCGGCCTGCGGGATGCCGTGGTTGCGGATGCCCGCGAATCCCCATTGGCGGTAGGCCGCGCCCAGCTCGGCCACGAAGGCCTCGCGGTCGCTGTCGAAACGGGTGATGTCGAGGGTGGGGATCTGGCTCACAGCGATTCCTGGCTTGTCATTGGGTCTGGGGGCCCGCGTATTCATGGCCCGCCTGAACATTGTGCCAGATCGCCCGGGGGACGCCACTCGATACGAAGAAACAAACCGATACAATGCGCGACCCGCGCGCGGATTAACGCTTCCGTCACGTTGGGCCCGACCCTTTGCCCGCTCCTTGAATCCGCCCCGCCATGTCCGCAGCCGCCCCTGCCGCACCCGCCCTTGAAGGTTCCACCCGGCGTTGGCGCCGGCTGGCCTGGTGGTCGCTGTTCGTCGCCGGCAATGCGGCCCTGGCTGCGGCGATCACACTGGGCAACGTGCCGCTGCGGGACAATCCAGGCGGCAGCGCGGGCCTGGCCTACCTCGCGATCGCCCTGCCCGGCCACCTGCTCGCGTTCGGCGCGCTGGCCGGCCTGCTGCCGTTGCTGCTGGGGCTGTGGCCACGCACTGCCCGTACGCTGAGCATCAGCGCCGTTCTCCTGCAGGGCCTGTGGCTGTGCCTGCTGCTGGTCGACGCCAAGGTGTTCACCCTGTACCGCTTCCACCTCAACGCCATGGTCATCAATATGGTGTTCGGCGGCGCCCTGCAGGACCAGGTCGCCCTGTCCTGGAAGACCTGGCTGCAGGTCGCGCTGCTGGTCGCCGCGGTCTTTGCCGCCGAAGGCCTGCTGGCCTGGGCGTGCTGGAAGCTGCTGCCGGCAGCGCCGCGCCGGCGACGGGTGCTGCAGACGTGGGCAGCGGTCGCGCTTCTGATGGCTGGCGGCCAGGTCGCCACCGCCTACTACGACGCCCGCGGCGACCGCGATGTGATCGGGCAGTGGAACTACCTGCCGTGGGCGCAACCGATCACCGCCAAGAGCTTCATGCGGCGCCTGGGCGTGGTCAGCCAGCAGCAGGCCGGCCTGCCCGACCCGCGGCATGCGCAGCTGCAGTACCCACTGCACCCGCTGCGCTGCCAGAACCCGCATCGTCCCAATGTGCTGATGGTGGTGCTGGAATCGCTGCGCCAGGACGTGCTGACACCGCAGCTGATGCCCAACACGTCGGCGCTGGCGCAGGACGCGCGCGTGTTCGACCACCACTTCAGCACCGGCAATGCCACCCGCTACGGCCTGTTCGGGCTGCTGTACGGCCTGCCCGGTGGTTACTGGCCAAGCATGCTCGACGAGCAGCGCGGCTCGCAGCTGTTCCAGGTGCTGGGCCAGCAGGGCTACGACCTGCACCTGTACGGCAGTGCGCCGTTGTACAGCCCGGAATTCGATCGCACGGCATTCGCCGATGTGCGCGACCAGCTGCACCAGGGGCCATCGGCACTGAAGTCCGACGGCCGCGACCGCGCGATCATCAGTGCACTGCAGCAGGACATCCGCGCCAGCCAGGCGGCGCAGCGCCCGTGGTTCGGCTTCGTGTTCCTCGACTCCACCCACGCGCCCTACCACATGCCCGACGGTTACCCGCCAGTGGCGACGCCGATGGCCGCGGACATCGACTTCCTCAAATTCGGCCCGGAGCATGACCCTACGCCGGAACTCAACCGCTACCGCACCGCGGTGCACTACGCAGACAGCCTGATCGGCTCGCTGCTGGACGACCTGCGCGCACAGGGCCTGGCCGAGGACACCATCGTGCTGGTCACCGGCGACCATGCCGAAGAGTTCAACGACCTCAAGCTGAACTATTGGGGCCACAACGGCAACTTCTCCGACTACCAGCTGCAGGTCCCGTTCGTGCTGCACTGGCCCGGCCAGGGCAGCGGCCGCGAAGCACGCATCAGTTCGCATGAGGACTGGGTACCGACCCTGATGCGCCATGCCCTGGGCTGCGAGAACGCACTGGGCGACTTCAGCACCGGCCAGGATCTGCTGGCCGAACCGCAGGGCCCGCGTGCCCTGGTGGTCGAAAGCTGGTCGCAGCGCGCGATACGCCATGGCGAGGCGATCTACGTGTTCGACAAGTTCGGCAACGCCACAGCCCTGGACCGGCACTACCTCCCGCTGCCCCAGCAGGCCCCTGATGCGGCTGCCGTACGCACTGCATGGGAAGCGTTGACCCGCTTCCGCAACCGCTGACCTTCAAGGATCGATCCCGCATGAACCGTCCGCTGCGCATCCTGCACACCGAAGCCGCCAAGGGAATGGGCGGACAGGAGATCTACATCTTTCGCCACATGCAGGTGATGCGCGCGCGTGGCCATGAGGTGGCGCTGCTGTGCCAGCCCGAAGCGCGACTGGCCAAGCTGGCCCGCGACGACGGTTTCACCGTGCACACCCTGCGCATGGGCGGCCTGCTGCGCCTGCTGCGCGGCATCTGGTCAGTCTCGCGCCTGGTGCGGCGCGAGCGCTACGATGTGGTCAACACCACCAGCCGCCGTGACACGTTGATCGCCGCCGCCGGCGCACGCCTGGGCGGCACGCCGCTGGTAGTACGCTCGCGCCACCTGATGAGCCCGGTCAACTCGCTGCTGACCTATACCGGCCTGCCGCACCGGGTGCTGACCGTCAGCAGCTTCGTCAAGCAGCTGCTGGCCGAGCGCGGCATTGCGGCCGAGCACATCGGCATCGTGCCGCCAATGGCAGTCCCGCCGCGCTGGAGCGAGATCCGCAAGGCCGATCCCTGGCAATGCCTGCAGGAGGTGCGCGCGGAAGTGCGCGCCGAGCTCGGCTTCGGCGAACAGGACATCGTGGTCGGCTGCGTGGCGGTGCTGCGCGAACCCAAGGGTCATGCCGACCTCCTGCAGGCGATGGTGCCGCTGTGCAGGACGCATCCGAACCTGCATCTGGTGGTGATCGGCGATGGCCAGCCGGTCATGGATCGGCTGCAGGCGCTGCGCGACGAGCACGGGCTGCAGCAGCAGGTCCACCTGCTCGGCTATCGTGACGGCGCGTGCCGGCTGATGGCCGGCTTCGACATCTTCGCGCTGGCTTCGCACAAGGAAGCGGCCGGCACCGTGTTCCTGGAGGCCGCCTATGTCGGGGTGCCGATCGTGGCCACGCGCGTGGGTGGCGTGCCGGAGATGGTGGTCGATGGCAGCAATGCCATCCTCACCCGATTGGGCGACAATGCAGCCCTGACAGGCGCACTGCGCCTGCTGGTGGAAGATCCGGAACGGCGGCGGCAGATGGGCCGCGCCGGGTGGGACTGGATGCACGGCGCGCACCGGTTCACCCCCGATGGCCACGGTGAGACCACCGAACACTACTACCGCCAGTGGCTGAGGGAGCTGGGACATGGCTGATGCCCGAACCGTACCGGTGCTCATGCACCACCACGTCAGTCCGTCGCCGGGCATGATCACCGTGTCACCGGAGAATTTCGAAAGCCAGATCGCCTGGTTGGCCGGCAACGGCTGGACTTCGCTGACACTGGACCAGTACGCCGGCTTCCTGGCCGGCAAGCCGGTGCCGCGCAAGTCGATCGTGATCACCTTCGACGATGGCTACCTGGACAACTGGGTATATGCGCACCCGATCCTGCAGAAGTACGGCATGCACGCAGTGGTGTTCGTGGTCACCGGCTGGATGGGCGAAGGCTCGGAGCGGCCCCATGCGGGGCTTGCTGGGGCAGTGCTGCCTGCCACGCCGGACCACCGCGGCTGCGAAGCGGCGATCTACGAGCATAACCGCAGCGACGACGTGATGATGCGCTGGAGCGAAGCGCGCGCGGCCATCGCCGCCGGCACCTTCGAAGTGCATTGCCACACCCATACCCACACCCGCTGGCTGCGCCGCGATGACCTGGACCGCGCACAGCGCCGTGCGGGCCTGAGCCACGATCTGGCAGTCTCGCGCGAAGTCCTGCGGGACAAGCTCGGCGAGGTGTCCGATACGTTGTGCTGGCCTTATGGCGATTTCGACCAGGACCACATCGAGGTGGCACGCGAGCACGGCTTCCGCTACCTGCACACCACCCACCCGTTCGGCCGCAACGTTGTGGGCGGCGATCCGGAACGCATCTACCGCTTCGCGATCCGCAACCGCCCTGCGAGCTGGTTGCGCAAGCGCATCGCCCAGAGCTACAGCCCCCTGATCGCGCCGCTGTTCAATGGTTTCAAGGCGCGGCAGAAGAAGATGGTGCCGGGGCCGTGAGCCTCGCGCAGCCCTGCCGCCTGAACGAAAAACGCCCCGACTTTACGGGGCGTTCTTGTTTGGGCCAATGCACAGCTGCCTCAGGCAGCGGCTTCGCGCACCGCTGCAGACAGCCGATCCAGCGTTTCCTGCATCAGCGTGGCGTCATCGGCCTCCACGGTAACCCGCACCACCGGCTCGGTACCGGACGGGCGCAGGAACGCGCGACCGCGACCGGCCACCGACTGCTGCGCGGCCGCCAGCGCGGCCTGCACGCTGTCGGCCTGCACCGTGGCCTTGGCCGAGACATTGCCCAACCGCACGTTGACCGTCTTCTGTGGTACCCGCTCCAGTCCCTTCAGCGCCTGGCGCAGGGTCTGGCCGCTGTTGCGCAGTGCCACCAGCAACTGCAGCGCGCTCACGATGCCATCCCCCGTGGTGGCCCGGTCCAGGCACAGCAGGTGGCCGGAGGCTTCGCCACCAAGCACCCCACCACCTTCCACCAGCGCCTGGTGCACGTAACGATCACCAACGTTGCTGCGCACGAACGGTATCTGCAGGTCGGCGAACGCCTTCTCCACGCCGTAATTGCTCATCAGCGTACCGACCACCGGGCCGCGCAGGCGGCCTTCGGCCTTCCACGCACGGGCCAGGATGTACAGCAGGTCATCGCCGTCCACCGGGTTGCCCTGGTCGTCAGCCATCAGCACGCGATCGCCATCACCGTCGAACGCGATGCCGAGATCGGCACGCGTCTCGCGGACCTTGGCCGCCAGGTTGTCGATATGGGTGGAACCGACGCCGGCGTTGATGTTCACGCCATTGGGCTCGGCACCGATGCCGATCACCTCGGCACCCAGTTCGCGGAACAGCAGCGGCGCGATCTGGTAGGTGGCACCGTGCGCGCAATCCAGCACCAGGCGCAGGCCACGCAGGTCGAATGTGCGCGGCACGCTGGCCTTGCAGAACTCGATGTAGCGGCCGACCGCCTCGCGCGCGCGCGATGCCTTGCCCAGTTTTTCCGACTCAACGGTGGTGAACGGAACGTCCAGTGCCGCTTCCAGGGCCAGTTCGGTGGCATCGTCGAGCTTCTCGCCCTGGGCGGAGAAGAACTTGATGCCGTTGTCGTAATGCGGATTGTGCGAGGCACTGATGACGATGCCGGCGTCCACGCCCAGCGTGCGGGTCAGGAACGCCACTGCCGGCGTCGGCATCGGTCCCAGCAGCTGCACATCGGCACCGGCAGCGACCAGGCCGGCCTCCAGCGCCGCCTCGAACATGTAGCCGGAAATGCGGGTGTCCTTGCCGATCACCACGATCGGTCGGCGCCCGTCCTGGCCGCGCTGGGCCACCAGGACACGGCCCAGGGCATTGCCCAGCCGCAGCACGAAGTCCGCCGAGATCACGCCCTGGCCGACCCGTCCGCGGATGCCGTCAGTACCGAAGTACTTGCGGCCTCCCATCAAGCCACCTCCGGCGCCGGCTGGCGACCCAGCATGGCCAGCAGATCGGACAGGCGGTCACGCATCTCGCGGCGGTCGCAGATCTGGTCGATGGCACCGTGCTCCAGCAGGAACTCCGAACGCTGGAAGCCTTCCGGCAGCTTCTCGCGCACGGTCTGCTCGATCACGCGCGGGCCGGCAAAGCCGATCAGCGCCTGCGGTTCGGCGATGTTGATGTCGCCCAGCATTGCGAAGGAGGCCGACACGCCACCGGTGGTCGGGTGGGTCAGCACCGAGATGTACGGCAGGCCAGCTTCGCGCAGCTTGCCCAGCGCGGCCGAGGTCTTGGCCATCTGCATCAGCGAGAACAGGCCTTCCTGCATGCGCGCGCCGCCGCTCTGCGAGAAGCACACGTAAGGCGCACCGATCTCCACTGCGATTTCAGCAGCCAGCGCGAAACGCTCACCCACCACCGAGCCCATCGAGCCGCCCATGAAGGCGAAATCGAACGACGAGGCGACCAACGCACGGCCCTTGAGCAGGCCGCGCATGGCGATCAGCGCGTCGTACTCACCCGTGTTCTTCTGCGCGATCTTGATGCGCTCGCTGTACTTCTTCTGGTCCTTGAACTTGAGCAGGTCAGTCGGCCCCAGGCGCGCACCGATCTCGGTGGTGCTGTCGGCGTCGAACAGGGCGGCCAGGCGCGCGCGCGCGCGGATCGCCATGTGATGGCCGCACTTCGGGCAGACCTCCAGGTTTTCTTCCAGTTCCGGACGGTACAACGCGCTGCCGCAGTTGCTGCACTTTTCCCACAGGCCCTCGGGGACACTGCGCTTCTTGCTGGGGGTGTTGTCGGTGCGGATGCCGGACGGCATCAACTTGCTGAGCCAACTCATGCGGGAGGACACTTCCGTTCAGGGCGGCCCGGGGGCCGCAAAGGCGGACAGTCTAGCTCCGCTTTCCCTGCCCGTGCACCCCCTTGCCGGGCATGGGGGTGCTGGAAAAAACCATGCTGGGACGTACGTTTAGGTGCTGGGTAGCACCGGGCCATGCCCGGCGGATGTCCCGCCTGCCGCACCGCCGGGCGTGGCCCGGCGCTACCATTACGCGTCCAGCGCCTGGCGCAACGGGGCCAGGAAGGTCCGAGCGCGCAGGGCTGCGTCTTCGGCCGAATCCGCTTCGGCCAGCGCCGCCACCAGCGCGCTGCCCACCACCACGCCGTCGGCCTGGCGGGCCATGGCCGCGGCACTGTCGGCATCCTTGATGCCGAAGCCGGCCACCACCGGCACCGAGGCGCGCGCGCGCAGCGCCTGCAGACGGGCACTGGCGGCATCACTGTCCAGGCGCTCGGAAGCGCCGGTGACACCGGCAAAGCTGACGTAATAGAGATAGCCACGCGCCAGCGCCAGCAGCTTGTCGGCACGCGCCTCGCTGGTGGTCGGCGAGGCCAGCAGCACCAGCGCCAGGCCGGCTGCATCGAAGGCCTGCTGCGCTTCACCGGCTTCTTCCGGTGGCAGGTCGACCAGCAGCACACCATCCACACCGGCCTCCACGGCCGCCTTGGCGAAGGCCGCGTAGCCGTGGATCTCCACCGGGTTCAGGTAGCCCATCAGTACCACCGGCGTGTGCGCGTCACGCTCGCGGAACTGCGCCACGGCCTGCAGCACGTAGCGGCTGCCGGCTCCCCGCGCCA
Organism: Stenotrophomonas sp. SMYL89; assembly: GCF_036319985.1. Lineage (NCBI taxonomy): Bacteria > Pseudomonadati > Pseudomonadota > Gammaproteobacteria > Lysobacterales > Lysobacteraceae > Stenotrophomonas > Stenotrophomonas sp. SMYL89. The sequence continues at coordinate 82,249 of NZ_JAWIRW010000009.1, forward strand.
GCGCGCGTTCGGAGCTGCGCTGGATGGTCGGGCCGTCGGCCATGGGATCAGAGAACGGCACGCCCAGCTCGATCACATCGGCACCGGCCTCGACCAGCGCATGCATGACCGGCACAGTGGCCTCCAAGGAGGGATCACCGGCGGTGACGAAGGGGATAAGTGCCTTGCGCTGCTGCTCGCGCAGGCGCTGGAAACAGGCATCGAGTCGGGATACAGGCATCTCAGGCACATCCTTCAATCAGTTCAATCGCATCACTGGTCCCCCAGTACATCCGGGTGACCTTCCCTTCATACAGTTCCAGGCGGATGCCCAGGTCCGAACCCGGATCCTGCCAGGTGAGGTACTCAGCCTGGTCACCGTCGTAGGCATGCGGGCTGGATACCGGCGGCTTCGGGAACAGGGCCATGGCCTGGGCACGGGTCATGCCGATGCGCAGGCCGAACGGACCGGGCTGTTCAACCGGCAGCTCCGGGTCGTCGCCCGGCTTCAGGTCAAAACGGACCACGCGGTCGTCGTTGGTCATCATCGACACGCCCGGCGGCAGCCCCCTGCCGTCGTAGTACTCGCAGTCGCCTTCGAAGAACTCTTTCGCGCCCTGTGCCTGCCAAGGTCCCAGTGACTTCAGGTCCCCCATATGCTGGCCAACCAGCACGTCACCGGCGTGGTCCAGCGCCACCGACGCCACCGCCGGCGCGTCATCGCTGTTCGTCTCCTCTTCGGAGGGCGGATCGACGATCGGCGTACGCGCCATCGGATCCAGGTCATCATTGGCGGCCGGCTGCTGTGCGGGCTGCGTGGTGGCCTTGGCAGCCGGCGCAAGCACTGGTGGTTCCGGCGGCTGGCACGCGGCCAGGCCCAGTGCCAGCAGAAGCACGCCGCTGTTCCGCAGCAGCGCGCTCACAGTACCAGCCCTTCGCGCGCGGCAATTGTATGCACGTCCTTGTCACCACGGCCGGACAGATTGCAGAGAACGATCTGGTCGTGCGGACGCTCACGCGCCAGCTTGATCGCCTGCGCCAGCGCGTGGCTGGACTCCAGCGCCGGCAGGATGCCTTCGGTGTGGGCCAGCAGATGGAATGCCTGCAGCGCTTCCTCGTCAGTGATGCCGAGATAGCGTGCGCGACCGGTATCGGCCAGGAACGCGTGCTCCGGACCGACGCCAGGATAGTCCAGGCCTGCCGACACCGAATGGGTCTCGATGATCTGGCCGTCGTCATCGCACAGCACATAGGTGCGGTTGCCGTGCAGCACGCCCGGGCGACCGGCAGCGATCGAGGCGGCGTGACGGCCGGTGCTGATGCCATCACCTGCCGCTTCAGCGCCGACGATCTCGACCTGGCGGTCGTTGAGGAAGGCATGGAACAGGCCGATCGCGTTGCTGCCGCCGCCCACGCAGGCGGTGATCGCATCCGGCAGGCGGCCGTACTCGGCCAGCATCTGCTCGCGCGCTTCACGACCGACGATGGCATTGAAGTCACGGACCATGCGCGGATACGGATCCGGGCCGGCCACGGTGCCGATGATGTAGAACGTGTCCTGCACGTTGGTCACCCAGTCGCGCATGGCTTCGTTGAGCGCGTCCTTCAGGGTGGCCGAGCCGGAGGTGACCGGCACCACCGTCGCGCCCAGCAGCTTCATGCGGTAGACGTTGATCTTCTGCCGCTCGATGTCGGTGGCGCCCATGTACACCACGCATTCGAGGCCCAGCCGCGCTGCGACCGTGGCGCTGGCCACGCCATGCTGGCCGGCGCCGGTCTCGGCAATGATGCGCTTCTTGCCCATCCGCGCCGCCAGCAGGGCCTGGCCGATGGTGTTGTTGATCTTGTGCGCGCCGGTGTGGTTCAGGTCCTCGCGCTTGAGCAGGATCTGCGCGCCGCCGACGTGATCGCTCAGGCGCTGGGCGTGATAGATCGGGCTTGGCCGGCCCACGTAATGGGCCAGGTCGCGGTCGTAGGCCAGCTGGAATGCGGGATCCTGGCGCGCCTGGTCATAGGCCTGGGCCAGTTCCTGCAGCGGGCCGACCAGGGTTTCGGCAACGAAACTGCCGCCGTAGCGGCCGAAGTGGCCCTGGGCATCCGGGAAAGCGTGATAGTCGGCAATGGGGGAGGCAGACATGGATACGACCGGTGGTTCAGACAGGTGGATACTCTAGCGCACGGGTCGTGACCGGAAAATGGATATTATCTGGCGCATATCGTCAGGAAATCTCACGTGAGCCGTTCCCTGCTGCCTCCACTCAATGCACTGCGCGCGTTCGAGGCCACGGCCCGTCTCGGCGGCGTTGGTCGCGCCGCGCAGGACCTGCACGTCACCCATGGTGCGGTCAGTCGGCAATTGAAGCTGCTGGAGGATCACCTTGGCCTGGCCTTGTTCCAGCGGGCCGGTCGTGGCCTGCGCCTGACCGCTGCGGGCACGCGGCTGCAGGCAGCGTGCAGCGAGGCCTTCGGCGGCATCGAAGACTGCGTGCGCGAACTGCGGCGGCCGGCGGCGGCCCCGGCGCTGGTACTGGGCTGCAGCGGCAGCGTGCTGGCGCGCTGGATGATCCCGCGCCTGCCTGCGCTGCAGGCCGCCCTGCCCGGCGTGCGCCTGCAGTGGTCAGCGCTGGATGGCAGCTTCACCGAAGCACAGGCGGCACTGGATGCGGTATTGCTGCTGGCGCAGGGGCCGTGGCCGCGCGGCTGGCAGGTGCGTGAGCTGGCCCCGGAACGGGTCGGCGTGGTGGTGGCCCCCTCGCATCCGGCCGCGCAGCGCCTGCGGCATGTACCGCCCGCAGCGCTGCTTCAGGAGACGCTGCTGCACACCAGCTCGCGGCCGCAGGCGTGGCCGGCGTGGGCGCAGGCGCACGCTCTGGACCCCGCGAAGCTGCAGCTGGGGACGGCCTTCGAGCATCTGTACTACCTGCTGGAGGCAGCGGTGGCCGGGCTGGGCCCGGCGATCGCACCCGAGCCACTGGTGGCCGAGGATCTGGCCGCCGGGCGACTGGTCGCGCCGTGGGGGTTTGCCGCCACCGGTGGTTTCTGGGTGCTGGCGCGACCGGACGGACCACCTGATGCGCGCGTGGATGCGCTCGCCGACTGGCTGGGCCAGCAACTCCGCTGACAAAAAAAAGGGGACGGAGGGAATTAAGTCGCAAGTGGCACAAACGACTTAATTCCCTCCGTCCCCTTTTTTCAGCTGGCGGTCGGTGTGGCCAGGCGCTGCTGCAGGTCTTCGCGCAGGCGCGACAGCTCGACTTCGGCCTGCTGCCGCTGCTGCATCCCTTCGCGGTGGATGCTGCGCACTTCTTCCACCGTGGCGATCAGCTGGTCGTGCACATGGCGCAGCGTGGCCACGTCGATCACGCCGCGCTGGTTGCTGCGCGCGGTATCCACCGAGGCCTGGCGAAGCAGGTCGGCATTGCGACGCATCAATTCGTTGGTGGCGTCATCGATGGCCGTGGACAGTTCGACCGCAGCCTTCTGTTCGCCCAGCGAGAGCTGGATGGCGAACTGGCGCTTCCACGACGGAATGGTGATGTCGCGGACGGTGTTGAACTTCTCGATCAGCTGCAGCGCGTTGGCCTGGATCAGGCGGATCATCGGCAGCGACTGGTCGGCGGCGTGCTGCATCAGCAGCAGGTCGGACACGCGCTTCTCGATCAACCGGATCGCATTGTCGATCTCGCCCTGGCGGATGCGCTGCTGGGGGTCCTCACTGCCCTGCCCGGCCAGCTGTTCGGCCTGCAGTTCGGCCAGCCGCTGCTTGCCCGCTGCCGCATACAGGCCGAGCGCACGACGTTCTTCGCGGACGATATCGTGCATGCGGTCGAACTCCCCCACGCGCTTGCCCATCAACGCCTGCTGCACGCCGACGTCGGCCAGCAGCTGTTCGATCTGCGCGTTGGTGTCGCTGAACTTCTGCACCAGCTCGCCCTTGGAGGCGCGTATGCGGTCGATCAGACCACCTATCACCGGCACCTTCGAACGCTGGGCGAAGCCGTCCAGCTTCAGGCTGCGCGCGATGCGCACCACCTCGCCCAGCTTCTCGCCACTGGCATCCAGGTCACGATTGCGGACCTGGTCCAGCAACTGGCTGGAGAACGCGGCGGTGCGCGTGGCCGCCTCGCGGCCGAACACCTGCAGGTTGCCCGGGCGCAGATCGTCCAGTTCCAGACGGATCTCGGCGATGCGCGGCAGATCCTCGCGTACCAGTCCCAGCGCCTGCAGCGCACCTTCATCGAGCGCAGTGGCGGTGGTCGTGCCGGGTACGAGGGCACCGGGGGTCTGGCTGTCCTGGGTCATCGGGCAGTCTCCTTGCAGTTGGGTAAGCGGCAGCGGCGGCCGGCTCAAGGCAGTCTAGCCTGAGCCGCGGCCACCTCGTCATCGATCTGTGCGTGCAACGTGGCAGCCTTGCCAGCCAACGCAGCGCCCGCAGCGGCCTGGCTCGCCAGTACAGCCTGCCGCCAGGCCGGCAGCAGCACGTCATGGATGCGCGCGAAGCGTTGCAGCAGCATGTTGTCCTGGTCCTGCAGCAGCTGCGATTGGCCGGCTTCCAGGCGGTGCAGCGAGGCCAGCCGGCGAAGATGGTCCAGCCGATGCGACAGCGCGGCCTGACCGGCGCTATCCAGCGTCGTCAGCCGCGACGCAGCCAGTTCGGCCCAGCCGTCCAGCGCCGCGGCTGCGGCGGAATGCTCAACGATCGCCATGGCCCGCAGCTGCATGTGCTGCTGCAGGTGCTGAGCCTGCTCACGCGCCTGCAGGGCCAGTACGCCCAGCTGAGACTGCAGCGCGTGCCCTTCTGCTTCGCGAGCGACATCGCGCCCCAGCAGTCGCCCCCACCAGCCTTCCTGCTGCCGGATCTGCGTCGGGTTGCCGGCCTGCAAGGCCAGCGCGATGCGCGCAAGCGCAGCCACCAGGCGCTCGCCCGCATCCGGTGGCAACGGCGTTTCGCGCCGCGCCAGCGCCTGCAGCAACGGCGCACCATAGTCGGCCAGCGCAGCGACATCGACCGTATCCGGCAGCATCGGTGGCGGCAGTGGCACGCGCGTGGTCACGGCAGCGGCGGCGGCTGCGGCGTGGATGCCGGCATGCCATCGCCGTCTTCCGGTGGCAATGACTCGCCGTAGAAGTGGCGCATCAGCGCCTCATCCAGCGCCCGCTCCTCCGGCGTCGCGGCGCGGCGCACGCGCGCGCGCTGCGCCACCACAGCGCTCGGCGTGCCCCGCTCGACCTGCTGTCGCGCCCAGCCGGCGAACGCGGCCAGGGTCTGCGACACCTGCACCTGCTGCGCCTGCGATGCCGCCAGCAGCTCCACCAGTGGCGCCAGGCCCGCCTGGAGGTCTTCGGCCAGGGCCGTGGCCGGCACGCTGGGGGCTGCCGCGACCGGCGGCGGCGCAGCGGCGGGACGCGCCTCTGAAAGGCGATGCAGGGCCTCCAGCAGCGCCGGCCACGGCGCCGGGTCCGCAACGGCGATCGCTTCCGGCGCGGGCGGCGGCAACTGCAACGCGCTGGCGATGTCCGCCAACTGCGCGACCACGCGTCCACCGACATCGCTGTCGTCGGCGCCCATGGCCTTGTTGCGCAGGAAATCGCGCTTGATCTGGGCCCAGCGCTGCGACTGCACCTCATCCAGCACGCCGCGCAGTTCGGCCAGCTTCAGCAGGTTCTCCTCGGCGCCGGTGGTCAGCAGCTGCGCCTCGCCCAGGTAGTGGTCGGAGATCAGCTGCTGCAGCTCATCCTCGTTCATCACCGGCGAGATCTTCTCCGCCAGCTTGTTCATGTTGCGGTAGCTGCCCTGCAGCCGGAACGGCGGCTCGGTACGGTAACGATCGTCCTGCGCGGCACTGGCGATGTACTGCTGGTTGACCCGGTAGACCACGTCGCGAACGCGCAGCATGCGCTGCAGGGTGGCGGTGATCTCGTTGATCTCGGCACTGCTGTAGGCGTGGCTGAGGCCATTGGTGGATACGTCCTTGCCCATCGCGCGATCGACCAGCACGTACAGGTCGGCCATGTCACGCGTGGCCAGCGGCGCCAGTACCGGGTTGGAGGTCAGGCTGTTCTCGATGTAGCTGAGGGTGAACGCCGCTTCCATGCCTCCCAGCACATCGCCGAGGTTGTAGATGTCGGCGCGGTTGGCCAGCATGTCCGGAATCTTGAACACCTCACCGGACTCGGTGTACGGGTTGCCGGCCATGACCACGCAGAACTTCTTGCCACGCATGTCGTAGGTGCGGGTGCGGCCACGCCACACGCCTTCGATGCGGCGCGTGCCGTCGCACAGCGAAATGAACTTCTGCAGGAACTCGGGATGGGTGTGCTGGATGTCGTCGACATACAGCATGGTGTTGTTGCCCATCTCCAGCGCCAGGTTGAGCTTTTCCAGTTCCTGCCGCGAGGTGGCATCGGGCGCCTGTGCCGGGTCCAGCGAACGCACCTCGTGACCCAGCGCCGGGCCGTTGATCTTCATGAAGACCAGGCCCAGCCGGTGCGCCACGTATTCCATCAGCGTGGTTTTGCCGTAACCCGGGGGCGAGATCATCATCAGCAGGCCCATCAGGTCGCTGCGCTTGTTCTCGCCGACCGTGCCCATCTGCTTGGCCAGGTTGTCGCCGATCACGCCCAGGTAGACGTCGTTGATCAGCTTGTTGCGGACGAACGAAGACAGCGGCCGCGCCTTGAATTCGGACAGGCGCAGAGTCTGCCGCTCGCGGTTGATGATGCCCTGGCGCACGGTCTGGTAGGCGTGGAAATCCGGCACGAAGCGCTTGAGATGATGCTGCAGGCGCGCCAGGAAGTCATCCAGCGACAACGACAGCGAGCCGTTGTGGATGCGCGGGTGTTCGCCAAGCAGGCCCGGTACGTCCACGCGCAGCGGCGCATCGCTGGCCCGCGTGCGCAGCTGGCGCTGCACCAACAGCAGTGCAGCGGCCTCGTCCGCATAACCGGCATGCGCGGCCTGTGCAGGCAGGCCGGCCAGCGCGCGCAGCCATTGCCCGGCCAGTGCCCAGCGCGCGGCCAGCGGATCCTGCGTACGCTGCAGGGCGCGCTCCAGTGCTTCGCGCTGCCCGGCCTGGTCCAGCTGATGGGCCAGGGCCTCCAGCAGGGCCTGGGCATGCTTGCTGGTGCTGAACACGGGTTCGCCGTTGACCAGTTCTTCGCCCAGATAGGCGGCCGCCGCATCGGCGGCTTCTTCGTCGAAGGGCAATGACTGCGACTGCGAGAACGCACTCAGCGCAGCAGCCATTTCCGCGCGCAGGGCGTCACGCCCTTCGTCGGAGCCGAACAGGCGAGCGATGGTTTCCGCTCCGGCCTGGCGGCTGGGCCATTGCAGTACCGCTTCTTCGCGCTGCTGCGCCGCCCAGAACAGCAGGGCCAGCGCACGCACCTGCGGGGCGTGACGCAGCGTGCCGGCAGACCGCTGCAAGGGCAGCAGCGCGCGCAGGATCAGCGCGGCGTCGTGGTCGTGGATGCCGCGCTCGTAGCCTTCGCGATAGCGCGGCGCAGCGAAGGCACGAACGCGCTGATCCAGTGCTTCGGGTGTGGCGACATCGTGCTGCAGCTGGGCCAGGTCCAGCCCATCGTGGCCTTGCTGTGCGGCCAGCAGCAGACTGCCGGCCAGGTATTCGCCGCGGTAGATCGCATCGGATTCCGAATCCAACGTCACCGGCCAGAACGGCTTGAGTGCCTCCAGTTCCGGGTCGTGCAGGGTTTCCAGGAAGTCAGTGCCGGTCAGGTGGATGGCCAGCGTGTCGCCGCGCGGCAACAGGGTCAGGTCCAGGGCCTGGGTGTTGACGCTGAAGCGGTGGCGCGGGCCAAGCCGGACCACGTTGCCACCGGCTTCGTACAGGTCGCTGCGGTCGCGCAGCTGGCGCACGGCCTGGTCGCGCACGCCCTTCAGGCGCGCCTCGATGTCATCGGCCTTGACGTTGTCGCGCAGCGTGCGCAGCCGCTCGGCCAGCTCGCGCAGCTTGAGGATCAACGGATCGCCGGCGAAGAACGCATTGAGTTCATCGGCGGTGGCGAAACGCTCGGTGCGCTTGGCCAGTCCATCGAGGATGCGGTTGGCAGCATCCAGTACCGAACGCGCCTTGCGCTGGCGGTCGTCCAGCAGCGCCTGCTTGTGCGTTTCGAAGGCCTCGACCAGTTCTTCGCGCTTGCTGAGGATGTCGCCGAGGAACTGCTCATGCTCGCCGAACTGGCTTTCCAGTTCTTCCAGCTGCACCAGCAGGCGTGACAGCTGTTCGTCGGCCCTTTCCGGATCGTTGGCCATCGCCAGCGCGCTGGTGATGGACTGCGAGAACAACGCGAACTGGGCAGCGAACTGCGCCACGGCCTCGGCCGAACCGTGGGTACGGCGGCGCTGTTCGGCGCGGGTGCGCGCCTGGTTCAGCCGCCCGTACAGCGCGGAAATGGATTCGACCACGCGGGTGCGCGCGGTGGCATCGTCCACCTTCAGCCCGGCCATCAGTTCGGACAGCATGTCCAGGTCGGCGGCCATGGCGCGCATGCCGTCCAGCTGCTCGTCCAGCTGGCGCGCGCTGCTGGCCTGCTGGGCGGCTTCGTCCAGCGCCTGCAGGCGGCTGCCCAGTGGTGCCAGTGCGGCATCGCCGGCCAGGAATTCACCGGTTGCCGCACCGACGCGGTCCTGGGCCTGCACCAGTTCGGCAGCCATGGCCTCGATGCGCGTGGTATCGATATAGCGCAGCTCGCGGATGGTCAGCAGCCGCCCGCGCAGCGCGGTGATTTCGTTCAGCGCCTCGACGAAGGCCTGCACCTCGTTCCAGTTCTGCGGCTGCAGGCGGCCCAGCAGGGCCTTGTGCCTGGCCTCGGCGTCAACCATCGCCTGCGCCGACTGCTGGCGGATCGACTGCACCTTCTCGTATTCGTCCAGCACCGATTCGCCGGTGGCGCTGATCTGCCGCAGCAGCGCCTCGGCACCATCGCAGGCATCGTCGCCCAGCCAGTGGTGGGTGTCGAACAGGCGGCGGGTATCGGCGACCAGGCGCTGGTAGCGCTGCACCGACACGTGCTGGCCGTCGATCTCGCGCGCCAGGTTGAACAGGTTGGAGATGCCGCGCACCAGTTCGGCATTGCCGATGCGGCCCATGAAGGTATTGCCGGGCGGTCGGCTGGCAGCGAATTCGTCGCTGCTGAACGGCGTCTGCCACACCTGCATCGGATGGATGCGGGTCGGTTCGGCGCCCTCGGCATGGAACAACACCATGCGCCCATCCTGCAGGAAGGCATAGCCGTGGCCGAACACGGGGTTCTGCAGCACGCGCTGGATGGTGTTGTACACGAACAGCGCCGAGCGACCGCCCTCGCGTTCGTAGAAGATGTACAGCACGTCCTCGCCGTTGGGCGAGCGGATGCTGCGCTTGAACTGCATGCCGGCCATCGAGGCGTCGAACGCCTTGTGCTCGCCGCCCTGCAGGTAATAGCCGCCCGGGAAGATCACGCCGTGGTCTTCGGGCAGCTGCACGCAGGCCTGCACGATCGCATCGTTGCGCACGATGTCGCCGGTGATCGTGTTGTAGATCAGCCCGCGCCAGACGGTTTCGCGATAGGGCAGCACCTTCAACAGCAGCAGCGAACCGACGCGGGCGAACTCGAACTGGGCATCGTCCAGCGACTGCGTGCTGTCCTCTACCGGTTCGCTGTAGATGCCCTGCCCGGTCTCGGTGTTGTTCTCCACCTTGATGGTGAGGTCACCGCCGGTGGTTTCCACGAAAAGGGTGTCGAGGATGTTCAGGTGCGAATGGCGGCCGCTGACCGCCAGGTCACGCGTGGCCCGGGTCCATTCAAAATCGAACGGTGGCGGTAGCGCGATATCGCGTTCGCCGCGCGCGTCGAGGTAGGTCAGCTCGCCTTCGCGCGACAGCGCCCAGCGGAACACGCGTACGTCGCTGCTGCGCTCGCCGATCTGGAACGAGGCCAGCAGTTTGTCGCCGACCACGATCAGCTGCAGCAGGCGCGCGTGCTTGTAGTAGGCGTACAGCTCATTGAAGTCGTGCACGAAGCCGGGCTGGTCGAGGAAGCTGCCCTTCAGCTCCAGCGCAGCGACGTCGTAGCCGTCACTGCCCTGCACCAGCCGGTACAGGCCGAACACATCCTCGATGCGGGTCTGGGTTTTCAGACCGATGAAGACGTTGTAGCCGAACAGCAGGCGGTCCGGGCCCACCTGCACGATGTCGCGGCCGACGCAGTTGTTCTCGCTGCGGATGCGGAAACGCCCGACCACTTCCAGCCGGCTGTCGCCGAACTCGGCCAGGCGCTGGCGGTTGAGCACTTCGGCCAGGGCCTGCAGGCGCTGGCCCTGCTCGGCCAGGCGGCGGCGCAGGACTTCATAGGCGCCGCCCTGGGCGACGGCCTGGTCGACGGTGTTGCCGCCGGCCTCCGCTGCGGTGGTTTCGGCGGACGGATGGGTTTCAGACATCAGCAGGCTTCCGGCTCACGGGCGAACGGCCGCATCTGCGGCCGGCGCGGGCGGGCGATGGCGGCGTGGCCATCGCCCGATGCATCAACGGGCGCTGTCGACCACGGTGGCCGACACGGTGGGCACCGCTTCGGCGTCCTCGGCGATCTGGCGCGGTGCCGGCTCGGCCACGGCCACGCCCAGGTAGCGCTGCATCAGTTCCTGCACGATCGGGCTCTTGCCAGCAAAACCCTCGATCGACTTGCCCAGCGACACCGCCTTGACCAGGTTCTCGAACATGCCGCCGTCGCCACCGACCAGGTCGATGTCGGCATTACGCAGCGCGCTGGCGATGACGTTGGCGTTCTCGCGCGAGACTTCCTTGCCGGCTTCGATCGAGGCCAGCGCCTGCTTCAGGCTGTTGTCCAGCATCATGCGGAACTCTTCGTGGCCGCGCGCCTGGTCGCTCAGCGAAGCGATCGCCTCGAACTTGCGCACCAGGCCCTCGGCCTCGGCCAGCAGCTTCTTCTGCACCACGCCGGCTTCGGCGTTGCCCAGCGATTCGGTGGCGGTGGCACGCGCCAGGCCCATCTTTTCTTCGCCCTGGGCCTGCGCCTGCAGTGTCTCGGCCAGCACCCGGGCCTCGTTGCTGCCCTGCTTCAGGCTGGCTTCGGCCTTGGCCTCGATCACGCGGGCCTCGGCAATACCGACCTTCTCGATGGCCAGCGCGGACGCTTCGCGTACCTGCGCCTCGGCCAGGCCCGGCGCCGCCTGTTCGGCCCGCAGCGCGTCGGCCAGCAGGCGCTTGGCTTCAGCCTGCTTGCCGGCCGCTTCGTGCTCGGCCTGGGCCAGCGTGGTCAGTTCAACGGCACGGTGCTTCGACGCCGTTTCGCGCGCCTGTGCTTCCTTCACTTCGCGCACCAGCGATTCCTGCGCCTTGGCCTCGGCTTCCAGGATCAGCACCTGCTTCTGGCGGTCCGCCTCGGAGACCTCGCGCACTTCCTTGATGCGCTCTTCTTCCTGGGCCACGGTCTTGTCGATGGAGATGCGTTCGCGGGTGATGTTGGCCACGTCCATCTTGCCCTGCTCGACCACCTTGTCACGTTCCACGCCCTGCAGCTGCACTTCACGGTCGGTAGTGACCTGCTCCAGCTGGCGTGCGCGCTCGACGCGCTCGGCTTCGATGGCCACCGCACGCTGGCGGTTCTGCTCGGCCACTTCCACTTCGCGCAGGCGGTTCTGGTCGCGGATCTCGATCAGCTGCTGCGCTTCGATGCGGGCGTTCTCGGACAGCTGGCGCTGCTCTTCCTGCACCTTGGCGGTCTCGGCCTCCTCGCGCGCGCGGATGGTCTCGATCTCGCGCTTCTGGCGGGCTTCCGCTTCAGCCTGCTGGCGTTCCAGCGCCAGCAGCGCCTCACGCGCTTCCACGTTCTTCTTGGTGATGGCGAGCTTCTCGTTCTGCTCCAGCTCGTTGGTCACCACGTTCTGCGCGGCGGTCAGCTCGGTGATCTTGCGGATGCCCTGCGCGTCGAGGATGTTGAACTGGTCCAGCAGCGACTTCGGCGTCTGTTCCAGATAGTCGATCGCCACGTCCTCCAGCACATAGCCGTTCAGATCGTTGCCGATGACCGCGATGATCTCGTCGCGGAACTCCTGGCGCTTCTCGAACAGCTCGGTGAAGTCGAACTTCTTGCCCACCGTCTTCAGCGCTTCGGAGAACTTGGCGTTGAACAGTTCGTCCACCGCGTGCTTGTCCGAGGCGCGGTCGGCACCGATGGCCTTGGCCACGCGCAACACGTCGGCCTGGGTCTCATTGACCCGCAGGTAGAAGGCCACGGCGATATCGGCACGCATGTTGTCGCGGCAGATCAGGCCTTCCTTGCCGCGGCGGTCGATCTGCAGGGTGATCAGGCTGATGCGCATCAGCTCGGCGCGGTACAGCACCGGGATGATCAGCGCACCGGTAAAGTGCACCTTGGGCGTGGAACTCATGTCGTTGACGATCAGGGCCACGCCCTGGTCGACCTTGCGGTAGAAGGCCTTGAACAGGCCGGCCAGGCCGAGCAGCCCGACCAGCAGGACGGCGACGCCGATCAGGAAGGGGGCCATGGTTGCCAACGTCATCAGTGATTCTCCTTGTTGCCCGGAAGCAGGTTGTCCTGGAAGTCGAGGGCGACCGCATCGGCGCGGACCACCCGGTAATGGTGTTGTGCGGCCACGTGCTCGACCAGCACGATGCGCTCGCCACGCTGCAGTTCGATGTCGCTGCGCACCTGCAGCACCAGCCCGGCGCCACCGTCATCGAAGGTGGCGTGGCCGCTGCGGGCATCCACTTTCGGCGAGGCGACCACACCGATGCGCCCCAGCAACGAGGCCTGGGCCACCGGCCGCAGGCGCAGCAGGAACCGACGGATGGGGTGCAGCAGAAGCGCGGTGACCGGCACCGCAGGCAGGGGAGCCAGCACGGCCACGACCGCGCCGATCGTCCAGCGCAGCAGGTCCGGCAACGGCAGCAGCACGAAAAGATGGATGAAATAGGTCAGCGCCCAGCCGAAGAAGCCCAGCAGCGTGACCACGACCATGACCGGCACTTCACCCAGGCCGAAGCGCTGCAGCAGGGCCGACAGGCCGCTGAGATCGTTGCCGCCGTCCAGGGCGCCATCGGCGCCAAGATCGCCGAAGCCATCGTCGACCAGGCCAAATGCGGCAAGCCCCCAATAGATCAGCGATACCGCCAGCACGATGCTGTACGGCAGGGTCGGAAAACCGAACACAACGCTGAGGAACTCCTGCATCGCTTGCCTTCCTGGGCTGTGGGCGGCGATCGCCCGTTCGGAACGCGCAGAGCGCGCCCCGTGGATCCCCGCGCCGGCCCTCATGGCTGGCGCGCTTGGGTCCATCCTATGTGAAGAATACGTGCAGGCTCAAATCCAGGTCCAGATCACGGCAAATGGTGACGCAAATCACTCCAGGACCGTGCAGTCCGCGCGGCGCACTTCCTCGACGAAGGTACGCATCTTGTAGCCGTCCTTGATGCCCGGCTCCAGTTCGATGCCGCTGGACACGTCCACGCCCCACGGCAGGGTAGCCAGCACGGCATCGTAGACGTTTTCCGGGTTCAGGCCACCGGCCAGCAGGAACGGCCGATGCAGGCCGGTCGGGATACGGCCCCAATCGAAGGCCACGCCGGTACCGCCACCGCCACCAGGGGCGTGGCTGTCGAACAGGAACCCCGCCGCGCTGGGGTAACGCAGCTGCAACGTGCGCGCATTGACCTCTTCCCGGCCCCCCATGGCAATCGCCTTCAGGTAGGGCATGTTGAAGCTGCGGCAGAAGCTCTCGTCTTCCTCGCCATGGAACTGCAGCAGGGTCGGCCGCACCGTGCGCAGCACCTCGCGCACCTCTTCCTTGCTGTTGTTGCGGAACAGGGCCACCACATCGACCATCGGCGCGATCGCCTGGCGCATCGCGCGTGCTTCGGCAGGAGCAACCCGGCGGCTGCTCTCGCGGGCAAAGATGAAACCCACTGCGTCCACGCCCAGCTCACCGGCCAGGCGGACATCGCCTGCACGGGTCATGCCACAGAACTTGATGCGCGTGCGGTAGTAGGAGCGGCTCATAGCGTGACCTCGGCGGGCAGATGCCAGTTGTCGGGGTACAGGGGCCCAAGGAACACCAGGCCCTGCGGCGGTGCGGTGGGACCGGCTACGGTGCGATCGCGCCCGGCCAGCAGTTCGGCGATCCAGTCCACCGGTTTTTCGCCGCTGCCCACCAGGATCAACGATCCGACGATATTGCGGACCATGTGATGAAGGAATGCATTGCCCTGCACGGCCACTTCAATCACCTCGCCCTGGCGGCTGACCTGCAGCGACTGCAGCTCACGCCGCGCATGCAGCGCCTGGCATTGCACGGAGCGGAATGCGCTGAAGTCGTTCTCGCCGATCAGGGCCTGGCCGGCGGCGTGCATCAGGGTCTCGTCCAGCGCCCGGCGCTCCCAGCTGAGGGTCTGCCGGTCCAGCGCTGGCCGCACCTCGCGGTTGAGCAGGCGGTAGCGGTAGCGGCGTGCGCGTGCCGAGAAGCGGGCGTGGAAGTCATCGGCCACCGGCACGCACCAGCGCACCGCGATCGAGCGCGGCAGGCGGGTGGTGGTGCCCAGCATCCAGGCGCGCGGATCGCGCACCACGTCGGTATCGAAATGCACGACCTGGCACTGGCCATGCACGCCGGCATCGGTGCGGCCGGCGCAGACCACCTGCAGCGGCGCATCGGCCACCGACGACAGGGCCTGCTCAAGGCTGGCCTGCACGCTGGGACCGCCCTCGCCCAGGTTCTGCCAGCCCCTGAAATCGCTGCCGTCGTACTCGACGCCAAGCGCGTAACGCATGTGCTACCTCGATATTGCGTATGGGGCGGCGCTCAGGCCGGATCGCGTTCGGACCAGACCGCCAGTTCGTTGCCACCGGGCTCGACGAACTGGAAGCGGCTGCCGCCGGGAAAGGAAAACACCGGCCGCACGATCTCACCGCCAGCGTTGCGCACCGCCGCTTCGACCGGCACCAGCTGGTCGGCATACAGCACCAGCAGCGGTGCGCCACTGTCGCTGGCCCGCTGGGGCTGGCCGCGGAAGAAGCCCCCTTGCAGGCGGCCATCGTCGAACGCGGTGTAGTCGCTGCCATAGTCGACGAACGACCAGCCGAACACCTTCTCGAAGAAGGCACGGCTGGCGGCCGGGTCGCTGGAGGCGAATTCAACGTAGTCGATGCGGCGCTCGCGGCTCATGGCAGGGTCCTTGTCGGCAGGTTCGGTCACGGCAGGCGGGCCAGCAGTTCGCGGGCCTGGGCCTGGCTGTGCGGATCGCCGCCTTCGGCGACCTCCAGCAGCAGGGTACGCGCGGTCTGCGCGTCGCCCAGGTCCAGGTATGCGATGGCAAGCTCGAGGCGCTCCTGGCCGGCACGCGGCAGCCAGCCGGCATCGCCGTTGTCCGCAGCCGCGCTCGCCGCAGTCTCCTCGGGATGCGACGTGCCGATACCGTCGATTCCGTCATGGTGCCTGGCATCAACCGGGAACGCGTTCTGATGCGCTTCGGCCGGCAGATCGAACACGCCGCGGAACTGCGGCTGCTGTTCGGCATGCAGCGCGTAGTCC
The DNA here is from genome assembly GCF_036319985.1 of Stenotrophomonas sp. SMYL89. Classification (NCBI taxonomy): domain Bacteria; kingdom Pseudomonadati; phylum Pseudomonadota; class Gammaproteobacteria; order Lysobacterales; family Lysobacteraceae; genus Stenotrophomonas; species Stenotrophomonas sp. SMYL89. The sequence continues at coordinate 97,793 of NZ_JAWIRW010000009.1, forward strand.
GGCACCGCCACTTCAGATGGCGTCCCTGGTGCGGCCGGCTCATCCTGTACCGGCGCCTCGACAACATCTTCGCGTGCGGTCGCGGGCTCGTCCCAGCGCGGCAGATCGGTCACCGCCTCGGGCAGTACGACCACGTCTTCGTCGCGCAGCATGTCAGCCTTCCAGTCGGCCTGCACCGCGTGGTCGGCGATCGGATCGACCGCTGCTTCGGCATGGCCCTCGGGCTCGCTCGCCCAGGCTGGCATCGCCGGTTCCTGGCGGCCGCCATCGGCCACCGCCGACGACCATGAAGACTGTTCGGCCAGCGTGTCCAGCGCCGCACCCGCAGGAACCGCAGCGGCCAGCCCGGCGGCGTCACCCTCTTCGCGCAGCGGGGGCAGCGGCGAAGGCTTGCGACGGCGCAGCAACCAGGCTGCGCCTGCTGCCAGCAGCAGCACCGGCAGGCCCAGCCAGTACCACGGCGTCACTGCATCACGGGAACCCGGCGCCTGTGCCAGACGCTGCTGCGCGGCAGCCAGGTCGTTGTCCTTCATCGCGATCAACGACTGCTGCTGCTCCTTCAGCTTCTCCAGATCGGCCACGCGCTGCTTCAGTTCACCGATCTCGGCATCGCGGGTGGCGATGTCCTCACGCGCCTGGCGCAGTTGTTCGTTGCCCAGCATGTCACCCTCGCTGCCGGCAGCGGTGCCGGTGGTTGTGCCCGCGTGCGCGGCGTCGGACGCCAGCGCCGGAGCGATCTCAAGTCGTGCCCCGTTGGCGGCAGCCGGGGAAGAAGCATTCGCGGTTGCCGCCCTTGCGGCCGGTGCCACTGCACCCGCCGGTTGCGGCACGGTACGCGCCTGCTGCCATTGCGCGGCGTGCTCGCGCACCAGCGCGGCGGCTTCGGCTACATCGATAGCAGCAAGCGCATCGCTGCCCGGCATGCGCAGCACCGCGCCCTGCTTGAGCAGATTGACGTTGCCACGGATGAAGGCTTCGGGATTGGCGCGCAGCAGGGCGATCATCGCGCGGTCGCGGCTGACCTGGTTGCCACGCGCCACCGCGCTGGCGATCTGCGACAGGGTCTGACCGCGCTGCACGGTGATGCTGCCGTCGGCCGGCGCTGCCGCAACCGGTGCGGGTTCCGCACGCGGCCGAGCCGGCGTGGCTGCAGGTGCCGCAGCAGGCGCCCGCGGTGGCACATCGGGCACCGTTGCAGCAGGCGCGGGTGCCAGCTCGCGCGCGATGGTGTTGGACAGGGTACCGGCCGGCGCCACGATCTCGGGCTCGGTGACGGCCAGCGCGCTGGACGGTGCATCGACCAGTGCCGAGTACTCGCGCACCAGACGGCCCTGGCCCCAGTCGGCTTCGATCAGGAAGCTCAGCGACGGGGTCTCGACCGGCGCCTGCGAGGTCACCCGCACCACCGCCCTGCCCTGCGCATTGCGGGTCAGCTCGAACTGCAGCTCGCTGACCAGCCCGGTCGGCCGCTGCAGGCCGACGCGCTCGAAGGTAACCGGCGAGGCCAGTGCGACGCGCAGGTTCTCCAGCTCGGACGGGTCAGCCGACACCACCGGGATTTCGGCCAGCAACGGTTGCCCCGGCTTGGACAGGACACGGATGTCCCCCAGGCCCAATGCGAGTGCCGAACTGCTGGCCAGGGCCAGCAGCGCGGTGGAAAGATAGAGGAGCGGGCGCTTTGCGCCCCTGGCCCGTTTATTCATGGGCGACACTATAAAGCGTGCGGACCGGGGTCCGCACCCATGTAGAGCCGAGCCCATGCCCGGCTGCATGGCCTGAGCCGAGCGTGGGCCCGGCCCTGCAGAAAAGGCCGGGCATTGCCCGGCCTCTCCATCAGCGCTGCTCGGCGGCGACCAGCTCGGCCAGCTGCACGGCATTCAACGCCGCGCCCTTGCGCACGTTGTCCGACACGATCCACAGGTTCAGGCCGCGCGGATGCGACAGGTCCTCACGGATACGGCCGACGTACACCGCATCGGTGCCCGAGGCATGGGTGACCGGAGTCGGATAACCACCGGCTTCATGGCGGTCCACCACTTCAATGCCCGGCGACTGCTCCAGCAGCGCGCGCGCTTCGGCCACGGTGACCTTGTCGCGGGTCTCGATCGCCACCGACTCGGAGTGGCCGTAGAACACCGGCACACGCACCGCGGTCGGGTTCACCAGGATGCTGTCGTCGCCGAGGATCTTGCGGGTCTCCCAGATCAGCTTCATCTCTTCCTTGGTGAAACCGTTGTCCTGGAAGTCATCGATGTGCGGGATCAGGTTGAAGGCGATCTGCACCGGGAAGCGCTGCGGATCGATTTCCTGGAAGCTGAGCAGCTGGCCAGTCTGCTTGCCCAGCTCTTCGGTGGCCGAACGACCACCGCCGGACACCGACTGGTAGGTGGAGACGTTGATGCGCTCGATGCCGTACTTGCGGTGCAGCGGCGCCAGCGCCACCAGCATCTGCATGGTCGAGCAGTTCGGGTTGGCGATGATGCCGCGCGGACGGTTGGCCACCTGTTCCGGATTGACCTCGGACACCACCAGCGGCACGTCATCGTCGTAACGGAAGGCCGAGGAGTTGTCGATCACCACCGCACCGGCAGCGGCGAACTTCGGTGCGTACTCCTTGGACACGCTGCCACCGGCCGAGAACAGCGCGATCTCGACACCGCTCGGATCGAAGGTGGCCAGGTCCTGCACCTTGACCTTCTGGCCGTTGAACTCGATCTCGCCGCCGGCCGAACGTTCCGAAGCGAGGACGCTCAGGGTGCCGACCGGGAAATCACGCTCGGCCAGGATCGACAACATGGTCTCGCCGACCGCACCGGTGGCACCGACGACGGCAACGTGGAAACTGCGCTGTGCATTGCTCATGGGGGAAAACTCTCACGAAAACGGGAATGGGGAAGAAACACGCACGACAGCTGGGTTCGGGGAACCTCCTCAGGCGGGGCGCGCGGAGGTTCCCTATCGTTTCCCGGTTTTTTTGCCCAGGGTCACACGCGCAGCCATGGCCGCGTCAGCGTTGATCGCGCTCGGCATGCACGAGGGTGCGCCATCCAGGCCGAGCCCGGCAACCAGATTATCGACGGCCAGCTGTACCATCGCCGTGCGCGTGGCCAGCGAGGCACTGCCGATATGCGGGGTCAGCACCACATTGCGCAGCGCCAGCAGCTCCGGACGCACCGTCGGCTCGCCCTCGTAGACATCCAGGCCGGCAGCGGCCAGCCGGCCGTGGGCCAGTGCGTCAGCCAGCGCCAGTTCGTCGACGATGCCGCCGCGGGCGATGTTCACCAGGGTGGCTGACGGCTTCATCTTCGCCAGTGCCGCCGCATCGATGATGTGATGCGAGGCCGGCGTGTAGGGCAGTACCGTGACCAGGTGGTCGGACTGCGCCAGCAGCGTGTCCAGGTCCACGTAGGTCGCGCCAAGCGCCGCCTCGGTATCGGCCGGCAACCGCGAACGGTTGTGGTACAGCACCTTCATGCTGAACCCGTGTGCACCGCGGCGTGCGATGCCCTGGCCGATGCGGCCCATGCCGAGGATGCCCAGCGTGCTGCCATGGACATCCGCGCCCAGCATGGTCTGGAACGACCACTGCTGCCACTGGCCTTCGCGCAGCCAGCGCTCGGACTCGGTGATCCGGCGCGCAGTGGCCATCAGCAACGCGAAGCCGAGATCGGCAGTGGTCTCGGTCAGGACGTCCGGCGTGTTGCTGGCGAGGATGCCGGCCGCAGTGAGCGCGTCGACATCCAGATTGTTGTAGCCGACGCCGACATTGGCGATCACCTGCAGCTGCGCGGCGCCGGCCACCTGGGCCGCACCGATGCGCTCGTTGAGGGTGATGATCGCGCCGTCGGCGCGGGCCAGCTGTTCGGCGATCTGCGCGGGCGTCCAGGCGGTGACGGAGTCGGTGCTGCGCAGCTGTACGCGATCGCGCAACGGCGCGATGGCCGCGTCGATCAGCGGCTGGCTCACCCACACGGTCGGCCGCGTGTCAGCCATCGATCTGCCCGGGAATGCGCGGGGTGATCGTGCCGACATCGCCGCACTGCGCACGATGGCGCAGCGCCTGGTCCATCAGCACCAGCGCCACCATCGCCTCGGCGATCGGGGTGGCGCGGATGCCGACACAGGGATCGTGGCGACCAGTGGTGACCACCTCGACCACGTTGCCGGCCGTGTCCAGCGACGGGCCCGGCAGGCGCAGGCTGGAAGTCGGCTTCAGGGCAATCGACGCAACTACCGGCTGGCCGGTGGAGATGCCACCGAGGATGCCGCCGGCATGGTTGCTGGCGAAGCCCTGCGGCGTCAGCAGGTCGCGGTGCTCGGTGCCCTTCTGCGCGGCACTGAGAAAACCATCGCCGATCTCCACGCCCTTCACCGCGTTGATGCTCATCAGGGCAGCGGCCAGTTCACCATCGAGCTTGCCGTAGATCGGCTCGCCCCAGCCCGGCGGCACGTTGTCGGCCACCACGTCCACACGCGCCCCGACCGAATCACCGGACTTGCGCAGCGCATCCATGTACGCCTCCAGCTCGGGCACCTGCTCGGCGTGCGGCCAGAAGAACGGATTGTCTTCCACCGCCGACCAGTCGAAACCGACCGGGGTGACGTCGCCCAGTTGTGACAGGTAGCCACGCACGGTCACGCCGAAGCGCTCGGCCAGCCACTTCTTGGCGACCACGCCGGCGGCAACGCGCATGGTGGTCTCGCGCGCCGAGGAACGGCCGCCACCGCGCGGGTCACGGATGCCGTACTTGTGCCAGTAGCTGTAGTCGGCATGACCCGGCCGGAACTGCTGGCCGATGTTGGCGTAGTCCTTGCTGCGCTGGTCGGTGTTACGGATCAGCAGCGCGATCGGGGTGCCGGTGGTCAGGCCCTCGTATACGCCGGAGAGGATCTCGACCTCATCGGCCTCTCGCCGCGCAGAGGTGTGCCGGCTCTTGCCGGTAGCGCGACGCTGCAGGTCGTGGGCGAATTCGGCCGCGTCCAGCGCCAGCCCCGGAGGGCAGCCATCGATCACGCAGCCGATGGCCGGCCCGTGCGACTCGCCGAACGTGGTGACGGTGAACAGCTTGCCGAACGAATTGGAGCTCACGGGCGCTGCGCCGCCAGTTCGGTGATGCGCGCGCTGTGGGCGATCAGCTCGCGGCACTCGACCGCGAAGATGCCCATCTGGCCGACCTTGAACTCGATCCAGGCGAAATCGACTTCCGGCAGCAGCTTGATCAGGTGCTGCTCGGATTCACCCACTTCGCAGATCAGCAGGCCGTCCTCGCTCAGGTGCAGCGGGGCGTCGCGCAGGATCTTCAGCACCAGGTCCAGGCCGTCGTCGCCGGCACGCAGGCCCATTTCCGGCTCGTAGGAGTATTCCTGCGGCAGGGCATCGGTCTCGTCGTTGGTGACGTACGGCGGATTGGTGACGATCAGGTCGTAATGGCGGCCGGTCAGGCCGTTGAACAGATCCGACTTGAGCAGGGTGACATTGTGCGCCTGCAGGCGTTCCTTGTTCTCTTCAGCCAGCGACAGTGCGTCGTCACTGAGGTCGACGCCATCCACTTCCCAGTTCGGGTAGTAGTGGCCCATGGCGATGGCGATGCAGCCCGAACCGGTGCACAGGTCCAGCGCACGGCTGACATCGCGGCCGGCCAGCCACGGCTCGAAACCACATTCGATCAGTTCAGCGATCGGCGAGCGCGGCACCAGGGCGCGCTTGTCGCTCTTGAAACTCAGGCCGGCGAACCAGGCCTCGCCGGTCAGGTAGGCGGCCGGGATGCGTTCGTCGATGCGGCGCTGGAACAGTTCCAGCACGCGCAGCTTCTCGGCCTGCAGCAGGCGCGCCTGGCCGTACGCCGGGCCGAGGTCGTGCGGCAGGTGCAGGCTGTGCAGCACCAGCTGGGTGGCCTCGTCCAGCGCATTGTCGTAGCTGTGGCCGAAGGTCAGCCCGGCTTCGTTGAAACGGCTGGTGCCGTAGCGGATCAGATCGATGATCGTGTGGAGTTCGGCGGCCGTTTCAGCGGTCATGGCGGTACTGCGGGCAAAGTGGCCCCCGATTATAGGGGCTGGCGCCCGCGGCGGCATCCGTTGCGGCGGAAACGATCGGGCCGCAGCCGGTATGATGGAGCCCACTTCGCGCGGGGGCACCCATGTTCAATCGCAACGCCGGCATCATCCTGCTGATCGCCCTGGCGGCGGGCCTGGGCCTGCTGGCCGCCCAGCAGGTGTTTGCGCCGAAGCCGCCGGCCAACGCCCCGGCCACCGAAGCGGTCACGCTGTACCCGCAGCCGCGTGAACTGCCCGACTTCAATCTGGCCCAGTCCGACGGCACCCGCCTGATCCCGGGCGAACTGAAGGGCCACTGGACCCTGGTGTTCCTGGGCTTCACCTTCTGCCCGGACGTGTGCCCGACCACCCTGGCCGAACTGGCCGGCGCGCAGAACCAGTGGGAAGCGCTGCCTGACACGCTGCGCCCGCGGGTGCTGTTCATCTCGGTCGACCCCGACCGCGACAGCGCCACGCGGCTGGGCGAGTACGTGCACGGCTTCCACAAGGACACCCTGGCCGCCACCGCCGATGTGCCCTCGCTGGAACGCTTCGCCACCTCGCTGGGCTTCGTGTTCCAGAAGGTGCCGGGCAAGCACTTCGACGAAAACCCCGAGGACTACACCGTCGAGCATTCGGCCAGCCTGGCCGTGCTCGATCCGCAGGGCCGCCTTGCCGGCCTGGTGCGCCCCCCGTTCAATGCGCCGGCCATTGCCCGCGACCTGCAGAAGCTGACCGAGAAAACCGCCCCATGAGCCTCACCACCGCCCTGACGTACGCCCTGCCCCACCGCCTGCTGTCTTCGATGGCGCGTTCGCTGGCGTACTCGGACGATCCGCGCGTATCGCGCTGGCTGATCGACACGGTCACCCGCAAGTTCAACGTCAACCTGGACGAAGCGGCCAACCCGGACCCGCGCAGCTACGCCACCTTCAACCAGTTCTTCACCCGTGCGCTGAAGCCGGGCGCGCGCGTGGCCGACGCCGATCCGCGCAGCCTGGTGATGCCGGCCGACGGCCGCATCAGCCAGCTGGGGAAGATCGAGGCCGGCCGCATCTTCCAGGCCAAGGGGCAGTCGTTCACCGCCGCCGAGCTGCTGGGCAGCGACGAGGACGCCAAGCCGTACAACGATGGCCTGTACGCCACCGTGTACCTGTCGCCGCGCGACTACCACCGCGTGCACATGCCGTGGACCGGCACCCTGCGCGAGACCGTGCACGTGCCGGGCCGCCTGTTCAGCGTCGGCCCGGCCGCGGTGAACGGCGTGCCGCGCCTGTTTGCCCGCAACGAGCGCCTGGTCTGCCACTTCGACACCAGCTTCGGCCCGATGGTCAGCGTGATGGTCGGTGCGCTGCTGGTGTCCGGCGTGGAAACGGTGTGGAGCGGCGAGGAGATCCCGGCCTACGGTGACCGCATCACCCGCAAGGATTACCGTGGCCAGGGCATCGTGCTGGAGCGCTTCGCCGAGATGGCGCGCTTCAACTATGGCTCGACCGTGATCGTGCTGCTGCCGCCGGGCGTGGCTGAGTTCGCCCCGCAGCTGGGCGCCGAAAGCCCGGTGCAGCTGGGCCAGGCGCTGGCGAAGCTGCGCTGACCGTAGATCCACGCCATGCGTGGATGGATTCAACGGAATGACGGCCAGCGGCCGGCACTACCGGGTCTGTAGAGCCGAGCCCATGCTCGGCTGCCGGCAAAAACAGCCGAGCATGGGCTCGGCTCTACAGCCAGAAACGCGTTACTGCAGGGCCGGGGCCGGGCCGACGTCCATGCCGTCGTAGTCTTCCACGCCCTTCTCCGCGGCCAGCGCGGCGAACTCCTGGTTGCGACGGTCCAGCGAGGCTTCGTCGTGAATCTCCACGCGCTCCACATGCAGCACGTGGAACGGCGCGTCGCCCTCTTCCGGCTCCTGCTCGAACAGTTCCACGAAGGTGTAGCCCTGCGCCTGCAGATGGTCAGCCAGCGCCCGCAGTGGCTCAGCGGTGGAATGGACGAAGAAATACCCCCACAGCAACGGGCCGGTGATGTCCCAGTCGGTGTTTTCGCGGAGGTTGGCGAACAGGTTGCGGGTGTCTTCGAGGTCCATGCGGATTCCAGGGGTCGTGGGGGATTACTTGTCGCAGCCCTGCAGCTTCAGCGTCTGGCCGTGGCGCAGGCTGTAGGCCGGGGCTTTCAGGCCATTGGCGCGGGCCAGGGTCGGCACGTCGCACTGGAACTTCGCCGCAATGGCACCCAGGGTCTCGCCCTTGCCCACCTTGTGGCTGCGCACCGGCTTCGGCCGCGCCGCCGGGCGCGGGGCCGCCACCGGAGCGACCGGCGTGGTCGGCACGCTGGTGGATGCAGCAGCGTCCGCCACCGGCACCACGCCACCCACGGCCACGCTGCCGGTGTAGCTGGCGGCGGTCGGGCGGACGATGGCTGCGTTCAGATCGGCGGTGATCAGGGTGCGGGCCAGGTCCGCACGCGGGCCGCTGACGCAGTTGCGCTGGTACAGGCCGGCGATGCGGGTGGTGGCGTTGATCAACGTGCCGGCCGGAATCCAGCCGTCGGCTTCATAGCGCGGGTTGAGGTTGCGCAGCGCGCGCATGTAGCCATCGCGGGTGCCGTGGCTGCCCAGGCAGATGGTCAGTTCATAGATGGTGGTGGACTTGGCCAGGCGCAGCGTGGCCGGCTGCGCACTGATCTTCGGGAATTCGACGCCGTACTGCTGCGGGTGCAGGAAGATCCACGCCGCGGCGATCACCATCGGCACGTAGTCCTTGGTCTCGCCGGGGAACTGGTTGTAGACGCTGTCGGTCCAGAAGCTCTGCCCGCCGCTCTGCTTGAACACGCGCGCGGCGCGGCCTTCGCCACCGTTGTAGGCGGCCACCGACATTTCCACGTTGTTGTTCAGTTCGCGCAGGCGTTCGTTGAGATAGCTGGCGCTGGCCTCGGCGGCGCTGCGTGCATCGAAGCGCGTATCGAAGCCGGTGCCGTCCGGGCCGAGGCCGAAGCGGCGGCCGGTGGCCGGCATGAACTGCATCAGGCCGGCGGCGCCCGCGCGCGAGGAGGCATGCACGCGGCCGTTGGATTCCTTGGCCATGATGCCGAACAGCAGCGCCTCGGGCAGGCCGCGCTTTTCCCACTCCGGCCACATCACCGCGCGCAGGTTCTGGTAGTTCTCGTAGCTGGTCAGCAACGCCGGGCGCATGTCGGTCAGCCAGCGGCGGATGCCGGCCTGCACGGCCGGGTTGTACTCGACCATGGTGTCGAAGGCGTGCCGCTTGTCGTTGAGCAGCGCGGCGGCGCGGGCGGCCTCGGGCACATCGGCGGTGAGCGGGCCGATATGGTCGGGGTCGGCTTCCAGGCGGTCACCACTCTCGTCGGTCACCTCATCGCTGCCCGCCGCATCGGCGTCGTGCTTGAGCAGGCGCTTGTAGCTGGCCAGCAGGGTGCCCATCTGGCAGCCCTTCTGCTTCACGCAGTCGTTGAGGACGTCTTCCATGTCTTCCAGCGCGGCATCGGCCTCGTTGCTGCCCTTCGGGTCGGAATTGGCGACCAGCAACAGGGCGTCGCTGTAGCGCTTCTCGGCGGCGGTCATGCGCTGCTGCAGCGCATCCACCTTCACCTTGTCCCGGGCCGAAACCCGCTGCGCATGGGCGTCGGGCGCCAGGGAAACCAGGCCGGCCAGGGCCAGCAGCGGCCAACCACGGGAAATCAGGACAGGAACGGGCATTGATGGCACTGTGTGCGAAACAGGCAGGCAGAGTAGCGGCGCCGCCAAGGTCCGGGCAAGCCGACCTTCGGCCCGTCACCGCCGGCGGTTAACATTGGGCTATTCACCACAAGGGCTGGACCATGGATCCGATTCTGCTCGGCAAAGGCATTACCGACGATGTTGCCGTCACCCTGCTGCCGAAACTCGGCAACCGCCACGGCCTGGTGGCCGGCGCCACCGGTACCGGCAAGACGGTGACCCTGATGACCCTGGCCGAGGGCTTCTCGCGGTTGGGCGTTCCGGTGTTCCTGGCCGATGTGAAGGGCGATGTGTCCGGCCTGGCCGTGCCCGGCACCGGCGCCGAGAACCTGCTGCAGCGCGCCGCCGAGATCGGCGTGGTGGATTATGCGCCGGCCGCCAGCCCGACCATCTTCTGGGATCTGTACGGCAAGCTCGGCCACCCGGTGCGCACCACGGTCAGCGAGATGGGCCCGACCCTGCTGTCGCGCATCCTCGAATTGAACGACACCCAGGCCGGGGTGCTCGACATCGTGTTCAAGCTGGCCGACGACCGTGGCCTGCTGCTGCTGGACATGGACGATCTGCGTGCCCTGCTCGGCCTGGTGGCCGAGGAGCGCAAGGACATCTCCACCGAGTACGGCCTGGTCAGCGCGCAGTCGATCGCCGCGATCCAGCGCTCGGTGCTGCGCCTGGCACAGGACGGCGGCGAGAATTTCTTCGGCGAACCGGCACTGGAACTGGCCGACATCATGCGGGTCAATCATGACGGCCGCGGCATGATCGGCATCCTTGCCGCCGACCAGCTGGTGCTCAAGCCCAAGCTGTATTCGACCTTCCTGCTGTGGCTGCTGTCGGAACTGTTCGAGCAGCTGCCGGAAGTGGGCGACCTGGACAAGCCGAAGCTGGTCTTCATCTTCGACGAAGCGCACCTGTTGTTCGACGACGCGCCCGCGTCGCTGGTGCAGCGCATCGAGCAGGTGGTTCGGCTGATCCGCTCCAAGGGCGTTGGCGTGTACTTCTGCTCGCAGTTCCCCGATGACGTGCCGGGCAACATCCTCGGCCAGCTGGGCAACCGCGTGCAGCACGCGCTGCGTGCCTTCACCCCGCGCGACCAGAAGGCGGTAAAGACCGCTGCCGAGACGTTCGTACCAAACCCGAAGCTGGACGTCGCCAAGGTGCTCAGCCAGCTCGGCACCGGCGAGGCGCTGGTGTCCACGCTGCAGGACAAGGGCGTGCCGATGCCGGTGCAGCAGACGATGATCGCGCCGCCACGCTGCCGGATGGGACCGATCACCGAGGCCGAGCGCGCGCAGGTGCGCGCCGGCAGCCCGGTCGGCAGCCGCTACGACACCGCGATCAACCGCGAGTCCGCCGCCGAACTTCTGGCCCAGCGTGCGCAGAAGGCGGCCGAGAAGGCCGAGGCACCTGCCGCCCGCAGCCGTGAGCAGGACGAGGCGCAGGAGGGAGGCTTCGGCCAGTCCATCAAGGATGCGATCTTCGGCACCAAGCGCCGCCAGGGCATGATCGAGACCATGGCCAAGCAGACCACGCGTACCGTCGGCACCAAGCTGGGCAACCAGATCGTGCGCGGCATCCTGGGTGGCATTTTCGGCGGCAAGCGCTGAAATCGCTTCGTGGAGTCAGAGCCCTTTCCGTGGGAAAGGGATCTGACCCCGGGGTCGGCTCCCTTCCGGATGGAAGGGCTCTGCCCCCTTCGTTCCCCTGAAAAGAAAGCGTACCGCATGTCCCGTTGGCGTCCGCCCGCAGAAAAAAGCACCGCCCTGATCACCGCCTCCGGCCATGCGCGCCTGAAGGCCGAGCTGGATGAACTCTGGCGGGTACGACGGCCGGAGGTGGTCAAGGCGTTGTCCGCCGCGGCCGCGGAAGGCGATCGTTCCGAGAACGCCGAATACACCTACCGCAAGAAGCAGTTGGGCGAGATCGACCGCCGCGTGCGCTACCTGACCAAGCGGCTGGAATCGCTGCGCGTGGTCGATACCACGCCAACCGATCCGCAGGCGGTGTTCTTCGGTGCGTGGGTGGAGCTGGAGAACGTGGACAGCGGCGACACCAGCCGCTACCGCATTGTCGGGCCGGATGAGACCGATGCGGGCCTGGGCTGGATCAGCATCGATTCGCCGCTGGCGCGTGCGCTGCTGAAGAAGCGGCTGGATGACGAGTTTTCAGTGGAGCTGCCCGGCGGCCAGTTCACCTTCGCGGTGATCAGCGTGGAATACCCGCCTGTGTAGCGTCGAGCCATGTTCGACGGCGCTGCCCATGTAGAGCCGAGCCCATGCTCGGCTGATGGGCAAACGCAGCCGAGCATGGGCTCGGCTCTACAACGGCAACCGCAGCAACGGTGGCGGGTACGCGCGTCCTGCTCGCAGCGGGCGAAAATAGTCGGCATTGCGATAGAAGGCGCAATCCTGCACGGCGTGCCAGCCGGGAGTACCGGCCAATGGCAGGGGCCGCAGCTGCAGCGGATCAGTCACTGCCCTGCCCTCGGCAATGGCCGCGGTCACCGCGTCAACACAGGCGGCATCGACATCGCCCTGCACCACCACGCACTTGCCGACCAGCAATCGCCCCGGCAGCAGTGCCTGCTCCATCAGCGCATGCCCGAACACCACAGCGATGGCGATGTCACCGCTCTGCCAGCATGACGGCTCGAACAATGCAGGCCAGTCATGCCGGTCCCACGCGCGCAGCACCGCCTCATCGCGCACGCGCACGATGACGCCGGTTTCATCAAACTGGGTCAGCGCCGCCTGTGCGCGATTGCGCTGGCCGGGCGGCATGGCATCGATATGCCGGCATTGCTGCGCGTTCAATGCACGCTTCAGCTGCGGATGGGAGGCCCACACCAGCGCATTGAACAGGTCATGCCAGTTGCCGGCACGGGTGGCGATATGCCCCTGCGCGATGCGCGCTTCGTAATGCAGGCCGTCGGCCAGCAGCGCGGCATCCTGTTCCACCAGGCGCTTGCCGGGCAACGCGAGCCGCGCATCAAGCGCAGCAATGGACGGCCATGCCGCACCGTCCAGCAGATCACGGAAGTCCTGCAAGCCGGCAAACAGCGGATGTTCAAACACCTGCAGATCGACCGCCGCACGCGGCGGCGGCACGAAGCGCCGGGAACCGCCGCCGTCGCCAGCGGCGGTCGTCGTTGCGGTCACAGCACCTTGAGGTCGAACGCCGGGCGGCCCGCAGCCGCCAGCGCATCGCCGTACAGGTCGTGCTCGTCGCTCTCGGTGATCTCCACGTCGACGAACTCGCCCACGCGCAGCGGCACCTGATCGGCGTTCTGGATGTGCACCAGACCGTCGATCTCAGGCGCATCGGCCTTGGAACGGGCAACCGCGATGTCACCTTCGATGGCATCAACCAGGCACTGCTGCACGGTACCGATCCTGGCTTCCAGGCGCGCGGCGGAAATCTGCGCCTGTTTCTCCATGAAGCGGGCCAGGCGTTCCTGCTTCACTTCTTCCGGCACGGCATCGGGCAGGTCGTTGGCGGTCGCGCCCTCGACCGGCGAGTAGGCGAACGCACCTACGCGATCCAGCTGTGCTTCGTCCAGGAACGACAGCAGTTCTTCGAACTCGGCCTCGGTCTCGCCCGGGAAGCCGACGATGAAGGTCGAACGCACGGTGATGTCCGGCGCGATGCGGCGCCAGTTCTGCACGCGCTCCAGGGTCTTCTCGACCGCGCCGGGGCGCTTCATCAGGCGCAGGATGCGTGGGCTGGCGTGCTGGAACGGAATGTCCAGGTACGGCAGGATGCGGTTCTCGGCCATCAGCGGCACCACCTCGTCCACGTGCGGGTACGGGTAGACGTAATGCATGCGCACCCACGCATCGAGTTCGGACAGGCCTTCGCACAATGCCTTCAGTCGGGTCTGGTAGGCCTTGTTGCGCCACATCTTCTCGGCGTACTTCACGTCCACGCCGTAGGCCGAGGTGTCCTGCGACACCACCAGCAGCTCGCGCACACCGCCACGCACCAAGCGCTCGGCCTCACGCAGCACCTCATCGACCGGGCGCGAGACCAGCTTGCCGCGCATGGACGGAATGATGCAGAAGCTGCACTTGTGGTTGCAGCCTTCGGAAATCTTCAAGTAGGCGTAGTGGCGCGGGGTCAGCTTGATGCCGTAGTCGGGCACCAGGTCCACGAACGGATCGTGCTTGGGCGGCAGCGCTTCGTGCACCGCCTCCATCACGCTCTGGTAGTCCTGCGGACCGGACACCGCCAGCACGTTCGGGTACGCCTCGCGGATCTGCTCGGGGCGCTTGCCCAGGCAGCCGGTGACGATGACCTTGCCGTTCTGGTTCATCGCCTCGCCGATCGCGTCCAGCGACTCGGTCACCGCCGAATCGATGAAACCACAGGTGTTGACCACCACCACATCGGCCGAATCGTAGGACGGGACGATGTCGTAGCCTTCCGAGCGGAGCTGGGTGAGGATGCGCTCGGAATCGACAAGGGCCTTCGGGCAGCCAAGGCTGACGAAGCCGACTTTGGGGTTCAGCTGGGACATGGAATCGCGGGACTCTGGGGGCCTGGGCCCCTGCCGGCATGGCAGGGGTTCCTGGGGGCCGGGGCCTGAAAGAGCGCCAGTATACCGGGGTTGGCGGCCTCGCTCTGAACGGCCAGCCGCCCGATCACGCACAGCCGCTGACACCGCGCTAACCCGCGCAGCACCGACAATGCAGCCCTGTCCCCTGCAACGAGAGTAGATGACGATGGCCGAGTGGATCACCCTGGATACGCACCACGGCGCGGTACGGGCCTGGCAGGCACTCCCCGAGGGCACCCCGCGCGGCGGGCTGGTGGTGGTGCAGGAAATCTTCGGCGCCAACCCGCATATCCGCAGCGTGGCCGAGCGCTTCGCCGCCGAAGGCTATGCGGTGCTGGCACCTTCGTTCTTCGACCTGGTCGATGGACCCGAGGCCGATCCGGATGCCCTGCCCTACGACGCCGACGGCGTGAAGCAGGGGCTGGAACGGGTAGCCGCGCTGGGCATGGAACGGGCGCTGGAAGTGGTCCGCGCGGCGGCCACCCGCCTGGCCCCCTACGGCAAGGTCGGCACCGTCGGCTATTGCTGGGGCGGTACGGTGGCGATGCTGTCCGCAGTGCGCCTGGGCCTGCCTTCTGTCAGCTACTACGGTGCGCGCAACGTCCAGTTCCTCGATGAGACGCCGAAGGCGCCGGTGATCTTCCACTTCGGCGCCCAGGACAGGAGCATCCCGCCGGAGGCCGTCCAGGCCCACCGCGAAAAGCTGCCGCGGATGGCCACCTTCGTCTATCCGGCCGACCACGCCTTCAACCGGGAGGTCGGACATGCGTATGATCCAGACAGCGCCGCCCTGGCGCTGCAACGCACCCTGGACTTCTTCTCGGAGCATCTTGGATGAGCGAATTCGAACTCGATTCACGCCTGGCCACCGATAGCGTGCTGGTGGCCGAAGGACCGTTGTCGCAAGTGCGGCTGATGAACGACGAACGATTCCCGTGGCTGGTACTGGTACCGCGCCTGGCCGGGGTCACCGAGTGGATCGAGCTGGACGGCGAGCAGCAGGACAAGCTGCGCACCGAGCTCAACCGCGCCTGCAAGGCCCTGAAGGGCTCCGACGGGGTGGAGAAGATCAACATCGGCGCGCTGGGCAACATCGTGCGCCAGCTGCACTTCCACGTGATCGGCCGCCATGACGGAGATCCGGCCTGGCCGGGCCCGGTCTGGGGCAGCGGTCCCGCGCACCGCTACGAGCCAGGCACGCTGGACCAGCATGTCGCCTACTGGAAGGAACGGCTAGGATATCCGGCCCACTCCTGAGCCTTCGCCGACCCGATGCGATTCAACCTCGTTGCCGCCATCCTGCTGATCCTGATCGGCCTGTTCATGCTCGCCAGCAATCTCGGCTGGACGCACCTGAACCTGTCCAAGCTGCTGCTGACCTGGTGGCCGGTGGCGCTGGTGGGTGTCGGCATCGCGATGCTGTTCGGGCGCGGGAAGTAAGGTAGCGCCCGGCCATGCCCGGGCGCGCGCTACAAACGAAAACGCCGGGCATGCCCGGCGTTTTCGTCGTGCGATGACGCGGGCGATCAGGTCCGCGGCAGGGTCACACCGGTCTGGCCCTGGTACTTGCCGCCACGATCGCGGTACGAGGTCTCGCAGATGTCATCGGCCGCGGCCTGGAAGAACAGCATCTGCGCGACGCCCTCATTGGCATAGATGCGCGCCGGCAGCGGCGTGGTGTTGCTGAACTCCAGGGTGACGTGGCCTTCCCATTCCGGTTCCAGCGGCGTCACGTTGACGATGATGCCGCAACGCGCGTAGGTGCTCTTGCCCAGGCACACCACCAGGGTGTCGCGGGGGATGCGGAAGTACTCCACGGTGCGCGCCAGCGCGAAGCTGTTGGGCGGGATGATGCACTCGTCGGCAGTGATGTCGACGAAGCTTCCCGAGTCGAAATGCTTGGGATCGACGATGGTCGAGTTGATGTTGGTGAACACCTTGAACTCACGCGAGCAGCGCACGTCGTAGCCGTAGCTGGAGGTGCCGTAGCTGACGATGCGCTCGCCGTTGGCCTGCTTGACCTGCCCTGCCTCGAACGGCTCGATCATGCCGTGCTGCTCGGACATGCGGCGGATCCAACGGTCACTCTTGATGCTCATGCTTTGTCCTGGGGGTACGAGGGGGCGCGAGGATTCTAGCAGGGGGCCGGGCGTCGCCGGCGGCCCCCGCCGAGGTGCTTACAGCAGCGACGACAGGATCGGGATCGAGGCCCGCGGGCGCTTGCCCACTTCCTCGATCAGGCGCTGTGCGGCATGGCGGTACGCCTGGGCCGGTACCGAATCGGGCTGCGCCACGGTGATCGGGGTACCACTATCGCCCTGCTCGCGGATGCCGATCTGCAGCGGCAACGAACCCAGCAGCGGTACGCCGTACTGGGCCGCCATGCGCTCACCGCCGCCTTCACCGAACAGGTGCTCGACATGCCCGCAGTTGCTGCAGGTATGCACCGCCATGTTCTCGACGATGCCCAGTACCGGCACCTCGACCTTCTCGAACATCTTCAACGCCTTCTTTGCGTCCAGCGTGGCGATGTCCTGCGGCGTGGTGACGATCACTGCACCGGCCAGCGGAATCTTCTGGGTCAGGGTCAGCTGGATGTCGCCGGTGCCCGGCGGCAGGTCGATCAGCAGAAAATCCAGGTCATCCCACAGCGTGTCGTTGAACAGCTGGGTCATTGCCGAGGTGGCCATCGGACCGCGCCAGATCATCGGCGTGTCCTCTTCGATCAGGTAGCCGATCGACATGGTGTCCACGCCGAACGCGCGAAGCGGTTCGATGCTCTTGTTGTCGGGGCTTTCCGGCCGCCCGGACAAGCCCAGCATGGCGGGCACGCTGGGGCCGTAGATGTCCGCGTCCAGCACGCCAACACGTGCGCCCAGCTGCTGCAGCGCGACGGCCAGATTGACCGCGGTGGTCGACTTGCCCACGCCGCCCTTGCCGGAGCCGACCGCGATGACATTGCGGATGCGGGCATGTGGCGTCAGTCCCTTCTGGACCTGGCTGGCATGGGGGCGGCGGGGGGAACTGTTCACAACGGGCACCAGCTGTATCAGGGGGAATAACCCAACATCATACAAGCTGGACGTAGCCTGACTGAAATTCAGGATTGCTACAGATTCGTGCACAGATTGTTAAGTTCATGTTACGTTCCTGAAGCACTGTTTTGGGCTGCGAAGCTGGTTCCCAGCGCGCACGATGGCGCATGCGCAGTGCCGTTTTTGTTTTTGCTCTCTATTGGAACTACATGAAATACGTAAGCAACACCGCACGTCGCAACACGCTCGCCGTCGCCCTGATTTCCGCCCTGATGGCCGCCGCCCCGGCAATGGCCCAGGACAAGGCGACCAACCTGGACAAGATCACCGTCACCGGTTCTCTGATCCCGCAGACCCAGGTTGAAACCCAGACCCCGGTGATGTCCATCACCGCCGAAGACATCCAGACCCGTGGCTTCAGCAGCGTTGCTGAAGTACTGCAGCAGTCGTCGCTGACCACTGGCGGCCTGCAGGGCGGCCAGACCTCGGGTTCGTTCACCCAGGGCGCCGAAGCGGCCGGCATGTTCGGCCTGAACCCGGGCTACACCAAGTATCTGATCAACGGCCGCCCGATGCTCTCGTATCCGGCGCTGTACAACGGTAGCGACACCTTCAACAACATCAGCGGCATTCCGATCGACATCGTCGAGCGCATCGAAGTGCTGCCGGGCGGCCAGTCCTCGCTGTACGGTTCGGATGCGATCGCCGGTGTGGTCAATATCATCCTGAAGGAGCGCATGGACGGCGGCACGATGACCGTCCGTGGCGGCACCTACACCGAAGGCGGCGGCAGCAACATCCGCTTCAGCGCAGCCAAGGGCTTCAACGCGTTCGACGATCGCTTCCATGCGCTGGTCAACGTGCAGATCGAAAACGGCAGCCCGATCTGGGGCTACCAGCGTGACATCACCAAGCAGAACAACCCGGTTGGCTATACCGCACAGGTGCCGTCGAACGACTTCGCAGTCATCACCAACGCAGACAACAAGCTGCTGATGATGGACCCGAGCCGCTGCGCCAACGTGGCAGGCCTGTACGACGGCACCACCGTCGTTGGCCAGCGCGCTTCGGGCGAGTCCTGCGGTTCGGTATACAGCGCTGGCTACAAGACCCTGAAGAACGGCAAGAACAGCGGCCAGTTCTACTCGTCGATGACCTTCGACGTGAACGACAACTTCCAGCTGTTCGCCGACGTGTTGTACAGCAAGGAAAAGACCGAGTTCACCTCCGGCTCCAGCGCCCTGTGGTGGGGCACCAAGTCAGTCATGGGTGGCTTCTACGACCAGGGCGCCGGCAAGGTCGTGAACCTGCAGCGCGCCTTCGCGCCGGAGGAGATCGGCGCGGGCGACTACAACAACATCCTGAACTCCGACGAGAGCCGCGCCTACCAGGTCACCCTGGGCGGCAAGGGCATGGTCGGCGACTGGGATTACAGCGCCAGCTTCACCCGTGGCGAGTACCGCCTGGACCAGAACCGCTTCGTGCGCTGGAAGGACAAGATCGAGGACTTCTTCGGCCAGACCGTGCTGGGCCCGCGCCTGGGCACCTACACCGATCCGAAGGACCCGACCGCCACGTTCGGCATCTACAACCCGAACTACGCTGCCTTCTACTCGCCGATCACCCCGGACCAGTTCGCCAGCTTCACCGGCTACGGTACCCACCGCAGCAAGACCTGGCAGAACCTGGGTCGCGTGCAGGTGACCAACGGCTCGCTGTTCAGCCTGCCGGGCGGTGACGCCGGCCTTGCCGTCGTCCTGGAAGGTGGCAGCGAAGGTTGGGACTACTCGCCGGACCAGGCCTTCGTCGACGGCAACGTGTGGGGCACCACCGCCGTCGCCGGCGCCGGCCACCGCAGCAACTACGCGGTCACCAGCGAACTGCGCATGCCGCTGCTCGAGAAGCTGACCGTCAGCGCCTCTGGCCGCTATGACGCGTTCAAGATCGCAGACAAGACCGTCGACAAGGCCACCTACAGCATCGGTCTGGAATTCCGCCCGATCGAGAGCCTGCTGCTGCGCGGCAAGTACGGCACCGCCTTCCGTGCACCGACCCTGTCCGATGCCTTCCAGGGCATGAGCGGCTCGTACTCGTCCGGCCAGAACGACTACTACCGTTGCAGCCAGCTGGGCTACGGCCTGCGCGACGAGAAGTGCGCGTTCTACAAGAACACCTCGGTGTACAGCGAAAAGTCCGGCAACCCGGACCTGAAGCCGATCACCGCCGACGTGTGGAGCGCAGGCGTGGTGTGGGCCCCGGTGAGTAACTTCTCGCTGTCGGCCGACTACTACAACTGGAAGATCAAGAACGAGGTCAAGACCCTTAGCACCGACCAGCTGCTGCTGGCCGAGTACCAGTGCCACAACGGCCTGCCGAACAATACCTCGGCCAGCTGCCAGAACGTCACCGACTGGGTGTCGCGCGATGCCGGCGGCAACCTGACCCGCGTGTACACGCCGAAGCTCAACGTCGCCAGCCAGAACCTGGAAGCGGTGACGGTGGCTGCCAAGTACCAGCAGGATATCGGTCGCTTCGGCTCGCTGATGTTCTCCGGCAACTACACGAACATGCTGAAGCGTGAAGTGCAGCCGATGCCGGGCGCCGCCAAGCTCGACCTGCTGAGCGATCCGTACAACATGTGGTACTACGACAACTTCGCCAAGGTCCGTGGCGATCTGTCGGTGGCCTGGAACATCGCCAAGTTCACCACCACCGTGTACGCCAACTACGTCGGCAGCACCCCGAACTACCTGGCCTACACCGGCCGCAGCTACGGCTATGTCCACTCTTCCGGCGCCAAGGCCGGCAAGTGGGGTTCGTACACCACGTACAACCTGAGCATGAACTACCAGGCACAGGACGATCTGGTCCTGTCGCTGATGGTCAACAACGTGTTCAACAAGCTGCCGGAAGGCCAGCGCTACAACTACCCGGGCAACGAATCGACCCCGTTCAATGACGGCTTCTACAGCGTCTACGGCCGCCAGATTTCGGCCCAGGTCAAGTACAACTTCTGATCCCGTCGTTTTCCGGACGTTGTATCTGGACCAGGCCCCGCTTCGGCGGGGCCTTTTTTTGCGGCCGCGTCGGGCCTGCAGGAATCATTCAGCATCCAGACATGTTACGCGCCTCTCGAGTAAAATAAATAAAATCAATAAGTTGCATGAATTTGGATCGAACTACACGGAGAGCGAGGAGGCTCCAGACCACAGCTTGATGACTCCCTTATGAACGTTTGACAGCATCAGTTAATGCCGTGTTAATCTCGAGTTACCGGCCCGTGAAGCCGGTGCAACCGGGGGCATAACCACTGCCAACACCGGGCAAGGGGCACACGGAGACGCCCGCGAGGCAATGTCCCCGGTGTACGACGCAATCATTGGATTCAAGGGGATTTCAGATGATCAATCGCAAGTCGCTCGGCAGGCATCCGCTGAGCTTTGCCCTCGCTTCTGCCGTGCTGCTCATCGCAGCCGCTCCGGCATTCGCCCAGGACGCGGGTTCGACGCAGACGGCCGAGGAAGCGGCCAAGTCGAAGGCAACCAATCTGGACACGGTGACCGTCACCGGCTCGCGCATCAGCCGCGACGTGTTCAACTCGGTGTCCCCGGTCCAGGTCGTGACCCGTGAGGAAACCACGCTGGCCGGCTTCAACTCGACCACCGCCGCACTGCAGAGCACCGCGGTGACCGCAGGTGCATCGCAGATCAACAACGCCTACGGTGGCTACGTCACCGACGGCGGCCCCGGCGCCAACACCCTGGGCCTGCGTGGCCTCGGCCCGACCCGTACCCTGATCCTGCTCAACGGCCGCCGCGTTTCGCCGGCCGGCTCGCGCGGCTCGGTCGGCTCGACCGACCTGAACGTGCTGCCGAACTCGATCGTCGACCGCGTCGAAATCCTGAAGGACGGCGCGTCCTCGATCTACGGCTCCGACGCGGTCGCGGGCGTGATCAACATCATCACCAAGAAGAAGGTCGACGGTGTCACCTTCGAAGGTCAGCACAACGCGACCGACGGCGGCGGCGGCGATGAGCGTCGCTATGCGCTGACCTTCGGCAGCACCGGCGAGCGCTCGCACTTCTCCGGTTCGTACGAGTACACGGTGCGCAACGCACTTAACCTCGGCGACCGCGACTGGACCCGCTGCGCCACCGACAAGTATCGCGACATCGAGGCCGGCGACTACTGGGGCAGCGGCGACTTCATCGATCCGCTGACCGGCAAGTCCAAGTGCTACACCCTCGACGGCGGCGGCGTGACCATCAACACGCTTGGCACCAACACCCGTACCGGCGTCGCCGCGCCGGGAGGCAGCGGCACCCGCTTCAACCGCTGGCGCCCGAATTCGTCGGTCACCACCGGCCTGGTCGGCTACGAAGGCGTGGGTGCGCTGAACCGCGACACCTTCGACCCGCAGATGCTCAATCAGTCGCTGATCTCCCCGGTCAAGACCCACACCGCCTACTTCCAGGGCGGCTTCGACCTGAACGCGCTGGGCGACGCTGAGCTGTACTACGAGTTCCTCGGCAACCACCGCAAGTCGACCCAGACCGGCTATCGCCAGCTGACCCTGGACTATGCAGTGGGCAATCCGCTTATCCCGGCCAACCTCCGCGACAGCGTTGCGGGCCCGGCCACCGACCAGACCAATGGCGTGCCGATGGGCGTACGTGCCTTCATTGGTTTCGGCAACGACCAGAGTAAGCAGAAGGTCGACTTCCTGCGCTTCAACGCTGGCCTTCGCGGCCACCTGAGCTCGGAATGGAATTACGACTTCAACATCATGCATTCGCGCAGCGATGCGGACTACACCTTCCAGAGCTTCCTGACCAGCCGCCTGGCGCAGAGCCTGGATGTGGTCTCCAACGGCGCCGGTGGCTTCGTCTGCCGTGATGCCTCCAACGGCTGCGTCGCCGCCCCCCCGGTGAACAACAACACGATCGGCGGCCGTCTGCCGCAGGACTGGAAGGACTGGGTGTTCGTCCCGGTCACCGGCAACACGCTGTACAAGGAAACCACGGTCAACTTCAACGTCAACGGCCCGCTGTTCGACATGCCTTATGGTTCGGCCGGTGGCGCGTTCGGTGTGGAGTACCGCAAGGCCCGCATCGACGACAGCCCGTCGCAGTACTCCATTGACCAGGACCTGTACAACCTGACCGCTTCCTCGCCGACCCGCGGCAGCGACTCGGTGTTCGAAGCCTACGGCGAATTGGAACTGCCGCTGCTGTCCGGCGTCACCGGCGCTGAGGAGCTGTCGGTCAACCTGTCCGGCCGCTATACCGACTACAAGTCCTATGGTTCCGACGAGACCTACAAGATCGGCACCCTGTGGACCCCGGTGAAGTGGCTGTCGTTCCGCGCATCCTACGGCACCTCGTACCGCGCACCCGCCCTGTTCGAACAGTTCCTGGGCGCCACCACCGGCTTCCTGCCGCAGTCGTCCGACCCCTGCGACAACTACATTGAGGCCCGCCCGGAATCGATGCGCTACCAGAACTGCGCGTCGCTGGGCCTGGATCCGGAGTTCACCCAGCTGCAGGGCATCACCGTCTACACCCAGGGCGGCGCGGAAAACAACCTGAAGGCTGAAACCTCCACCGCCAAAACCTTCGGCGTGGTCCTGCAGCCGGAATTTGGCCCGGCCTTCGGCGATCTGTCGCTGGCCCTGGACTACTTCGACATCAAGGTCGAGAACGGTGTGCAGGACGCAGGCGGCGCCGCCATCCTGCGCAACTGCTACGGCAGCTCCACCGCGGACTTCACTGCGGGCAACGGCCTGTGCCGCCTGATCCAGCGCAACCCGCAGACCAACCAGCTGACGGTCACCAACGGCTTCATCAACGTCTCCACCAACAAGGTCCGCGGCCTGGACTTCACCCTGCGCTATGTGCGTGACATCGGCCCGGGCGAGTTCCGTGCCACCCTGCAGGGCACGCACTACTTCGAGCAGACCAGCCAGCTGTTCTCGGACGATCCGAAGGTCGACTCGGCCGGCATGATCGGCTCGCCGGAAAATACCGCCACCCTGGACCTGAACTACAAGTGGAAGAACTGGCGAGTCCGTTACGGTCTGGACTGGATCGACAAGATGGACAGTTACGCCTACTACGAGGAGCGCAACCCGGGCCTGTTCGATCCGGCCACCAGCCAGTACAAAATGTACACCCCGAACTACTTCATCCAGGCAGCCTCGCTGCAGTATGAAGCGGACAAGTGGTCGGTCACCGGTGGCGTGCGCAACCTCGCCAACAAGAAGCCGCCTACCATTTCGCAGGGCGTGCTGAGCACGGTTGGCAACGCGCCCCTGTACAGCGGCTTCGATTACTTCGGCCGTACGTACTTCGTGAACATCACACGGTCATTCTGATCCAGTCGTTACCCACCGCCGCCCTTCGGGGCGGCGGTTTCGTTTCCGGCCCCGGCCTTGCGCCGGGATCGCCCTGAGATCGAGGCAAGCAATGAAGCGAACCCTGTTGCTGGCAGCCCTGGCCAGCATTTCCCCCTGGCTGCATGCCAAGCCTGTCGCCCCCACCATTGAACAGCTGGCGGCCTTCCCTGCCATCTCCAGCCTGTCACTGTCTCCGGATGGGCAGCACATCGCCGGCCTGCGCGCCAACGGCGAAGAACGCGTGATCGTGGTCTGGCGCACCGATGCGCTGGACAAGGCGCCCACGGTGATCGGTGCCAACCGGATGAAGTTCCAGAGCGTATCGTTCATCAAGAATGGGCAGCTCGCCGTGGTGCTATGGCAGCCTTTCGACCTGCGCGCCGACCGTGTCACCAAGACCTTCGTCAGCAAGTTCTTCATCACCGACATCGAGGGCAAGCAGTGGAAGGAGCCCATTACGCCGCCGCGTGCCAGCAGCCGCAGCGAGGAACTCGAGCAGGCGCTGTCCAACCCGACGGTGCTGGACACGCTCCCCAATGATCCGGACCACATCCTGGTGATCAACGGCAGCGGCGGCAGCTCCGGCGATGTCTACAAGGTCGACCTGCGCAGCTTCACCTCACAGCGCGTGCAGAAGACCGAAGAGCGTGTGGCCGGCTATGTCACCGACCTGGACAGCGAACTGCGTGCACGCCTGCGCCAGGACGTGGACGGAACCGGCGCCTACGTCGCTACCGAGTTCCGCAACACCGGCAGCGGTGCGTGGGAAGAGCACTTCCGCTCCTATGTGAAGAACCGCGACGTCAACCAGGTGATCGGCTTTGCCGATGACCCGAACATCGCCTTCGTGCTGAGCAACGTCGGCCGTGACAAGGCGATCGTGTACGAGTACGACATCGCCGCACGCAAGCAGAAGGAAGTGCTGTACGAACACAAGCTGTTCAACGCCAGCTCGATGTCGATCAACCGCTATCGCAACGGCGCGATTCCGTTCGGCGAGATCCTCGGCATCCGCTATGCGGGCCCGCGCGGTGACGACCTGCAGTGGACGTCGCCGCGGATGAAGGCGCTGGACCAGGGCCTTCGCCAGGCCCTGGGCATCCAGCAGCAACCGCTGGAAATGGTCGACACCGCCAATGGCCAGCGCTTCACCACCAATTACGACACTGGCCGCAGCTACCAGGTGGTGGACTACACCCCCGACCTGTCCACCGTGCTGGTGGCCACGTCGGGCCCGTCCAACCCGCCCGAGTACCACCTGCTGCGCAACGGCAAGCTGACCCTGCTGGCCAAGGCCTATCCGGACATCCAGCCTGCAGCCCTGGGCGACACCAAACTGGTCTATTACAAGGCCCGCGACGGGCTGGACATTCCGGCATTCCTGACCACGCCCAACACCGAACTGTGTGGTGCCGGTCCCTGGAAGGCGGTCGTGCACCCGCATGGCGGTCCGTGGGCCCGCGATGGCATGGACTTCGACGGCTCGATGTGGGTGCCGCTGATGGCATCGCGCTGCATGGCCGTACTGCGCCCGCAGTTCCGCGGCTCGGCCGACTGGGGCCGCAAGCTGTGGATGGCCGGTGACGCCGAGTGGGGCCAGAAGATGCAGGATGACAAGGACGACGGCGCGCAGTGGATGATCGACCAGAAGATCGCCCGCCCCGGCCACATCGCCATGTTCGGCTTCTCCTATGGCGGCTACTCGGCGTTTGCGGCCTCGGTGCGCCCGAACGGCCTGTACAAATGCGCCATTGCCGGTGCCGGCGTCTCGGACATCAAGAAGATCTGGTCGCGCTTCTATACCAATCCGTTCTTCCGCCAGGCACAGGCACCGACCGTGGCGGGCCTGAACCCGCTGGACAAGGCGAGAGAGATGAAGATTCCGCTGATGGTCTACCACGGTGACCGCGATCGTACGGTTCCCATCGAGCAGTCGGAGTGGTTCGTGAACAAGGCCAAGGGCTCGGGGCAGCCGGTCGAGTTCCACGCCATCGCCGACTATGCGCATGGGCCGGCCTGGACCCGCGCGATCATGGGCGACCAGCTCAGGTTGATCGACGACTACCTGGGCAAGGGCTGCGGCGGCGGCGGCCTGTAATCGATGCGTTACCCAGGCAAGGGCGCCCCACCGGGCGCCCTTGCTCGTTCTGGCCCTTGCGCCCGGCCATGACCTTCGACACCCTTGCAGGGCAGGCCGGCGGCGTATCGTTCGGCCCACGGCCGTCCCTGCGGCCCTTCCCTGACTCACTCGGCCTGGAGGCCATCAAAGTGACCCGTACTCCCAAGATCGTGCTGCTGACCCTGGCCGTTTCGGCCGCGCTGGTTGGCTGCGGCAAGAACGAAACCCCGGCCAAGGACGCCACCGCCTCCACGCCGGCTGCCGCCGAAGCCACCAATTACACCCTGGACGAGAGCAAGCTGCCGGCCTACAACGCCTTCCAGCCCAGCGACCTCGATACCAGCAAGGACGCCTGCGGCGCCTTCGGCGACTACGTCAACAGCAAGTGGCTGGCCGCCAATGAAATCCCGGGCGACCGCACCAGCTGGGGCGCCTTCACCATCCTCGACGAGCGCTCGGTGGCCGTGCAGCACCAGCTGGCCGAGCAGGTGGCACAGGTGAAGACCCCGAACCACATCGAGAAGATCGTCGGCGACCTGTGGGCCACCGGCATGGACGAGGCCAAGATCAACGCCCAGGGCATCGAGCCGCTGAAGGCCGACCTGACCGCGATCGATGGGCTGCAGGACAAGGCGGCCATTGCCAACTACCTGCGCACCAGCGCCGCCAAGGGTGACAACGTCCTGTTCGGCTTCGGCGCTGAAGCCGACTTCAAGAACTCGGCCGTCAACATGGCCTACGCCAGCCAGGGCGGCCTGGGCCTGCCGGACAGCACCTACTACACCGACGCCAAGAACGCCGACAAGCTGAAGGCCTACCAGGCACACGTCGCCAAGGTGCTGGAGCTGTCTGGTGTTGCCGCTGCCGACGCTGCCAAGCAGGCCGAGGAAGTGGTCAGGTTCGAGACCCGCCTGGCCAAGGCCTCCAAGTCGCGCGTCGAACTGTCGCGCAACGTCGAGCTGTACTACAACCCGGTCACCCTGGCCGACGCCGACAAGCTGACCCCGAACTTCAGCTGGACCGAGTTCTTCAAGTCGCAGGGCGTGGCCGCACCGGAGAAGTTCTCGCTGGCCATGCCGGCCTTCCATGAGGAAGTGAGCAAGGCGCTGGGCGACACCGATCCGTCTGTGTGGCGTGCCTACCTGCGCTTCCACACCGTGGACAGCGCCTCGCCGTACCTGGCCGACGCCTTCGTGCAGGAGAACTACGAGTTCTACGGCAAGACCCTCAACGGCCAGAAGGAACAGAAGCCGCGCTGGAAGCGCGTGCTGGGCACCATCGAGAACGACGCAGGTGAAGCCTTCGGCCAGCTGTACGTGAAGGTGGCCTTCTCGCCGGAAGCCAAGGCGAAGATGGAAGAACTGGTGAAGAACCTGGCCGCCTCGCTGAAGGAACGCATCCAGGGCCTGAGCTGGATGAGCGATGAAACCAAGGCCAAGGCCATCGCCAAGTGGGAAACCTTCACCCCGAAGATCGGCTATCCGGACAAGTGGCGTGACTGGTCGGGCCTGCAGACCCAGCGCGACAGCTTCCTGGGCAACGTGCGCGCGGCCAACGAGTTCAACTACAAGTTCAACCTGTCCAAGATCGGCAAGCCGGTGGACAAGACCGAGTGGGGCATGACCCCGCAGACGGTCAACGCCTACTACAACCCGCTGCAGAACGAGATCGTGTTCCCGGCCGCCATCCTGCAGCCGCCGTTCTTCGATCCGAAGGCCGACGACGCGCTGAACTACGGCGGCATCGGCGCGGTGATCGGCCACGAAATGACCCACGGTTACGACGACCAGGGTGCACGATTCGGGCCGACCGGCAACATGGAAGACTGGTGGACCGCCGCTGACAAGAAGAACTTCGAAGGCCTGACCGGCAAGCTGGTCAAGCAGTTCGACCAGTACAAGGTCGACGGCCAGGCGGTGAACGGCCACCTGACCCTGGGCGAGAACATCGCCGACCTGGGCGGCCTGGCCACCGCTTACGACGCACTGCAGAAGGCCAGCGCAGGCAAGGAAGACGCGAAGGTGGACGGCTTCACCCGCGACCAGCGCTTCTTCTTCAACTGGGCCACCGTGTGGCGCACCAAGTACACCCCGGAAAACGCCAAGGTCCGCCTGGCGACCGACCCGCACGCCCCGGCGCAGTTCCGCGCCATGGGTGCGCCGTCGAACCTGCCGACCTTCGCGGCCGCCTTCCAGTGCAAGGCCGGTTCGCCGATGGCCCGCAGCGGCGACCAGCAGGTGGTGATCTGGTAAGCCACGGCTGACGCTGTTGCAGACCTGCAGAGGCCCGGGAATTCCCGGGCCTTTGTTTTTCCGGGGTGCTTTTCATCCACGCATGGCGTGGATCCACTGATCTCGGCGCTCCCCGGTAGCGGCCGACCCTGGCCGGCGAAAGCAGCGTGATGCGTGCATGCCGCGTCCATGCCCGGCTTGCTATAGTGCGCGCGCCCTCAATCCATCACGGATTCGTTCCACATGCCCAATTTCCGTCCGCTTGCCATCGCCCTGGGCATCAGCCTGGCGACCCTGGTCCCGACCCACGATGCGTTCGCCGCCGCCAAGAAGAAGGCCGCCCGCGCCCCGGCTGTCAGTGCCCAGTGCAGCGACTTCTATGACGCCACCAACGCAGGCTGGCTGAAGGCCAATCCGGTGCCACAGACCGGTGCCACCACCGCGCTCGGCCAGCTGGTCGACCGCAGCCGTCAGCAGCAGCGTGAACTGCTCGACGCAGCGATGAAGGCGCCGCAGGGCAACGTGCAGAAACTACTGGGCGACTTCTGGGCCAGCGGCCTGGACGAAGCCGCCGTGGAAGCCGACGGTTCCAATCCGATCGCCCCGCTGCTGACCCGCATCAACGCCATCAAGAAAGCCAAGGACGTGCCGGCCTCGATCGCCGCGCTGCATCAGGTCGGCATCCCGGTGGCCTTCAACTTCGGCCCGGACGTGGACCTGAAGGCGCTGGACCGCCACATCGGCTACTTCATGCAGGGTGGCATGGGCCTGCCGGACCCGGCGTTCTATACCCGCACCGACGCCGACACCGTCGCGCTGATGGGCCGCTACCGCAATTACGTCAAGCAGATCCTGGCACTGACCGGCACTCCGGCCGCCAAGCTGGATGCCGAGTCGCAATCGGTGATCGCGCTGGAAACCGAACTGGCGCGCAACGCGCAGTCGCTGGCCGGCATCAACAACCCGTTCAACAACTACGCACCGATCTCCACCAAGGAGCTCAACAGCCGCTACCGCAACCTGCAGCTGGATGCCTTCCTGAAGGCCCAGGGCGTGGACGACGACCTGGTCTCGCTGGCCGACCCGGGCCTGTTCAAGCAGCTCGACGGCATGGTCACCAAGCTCAAGCCGGACCAGTGGAAGGCCTACCTGCGCTGGCGCGTGGGCGACTCGATGGCGCCGTATCTATCCAAGGCCTACCGCGACGCCGAGTTTGAATTCCGTGGCCGCGTGCTGCGTGGCGAAACGCTGCCGCCGCAGCGTTGGGAAGATGTGCTGGAGGCGATCAACGTGGCCGCCGGCCCGATGCTCGGCCGCGAATACGCCGCCCGTTACCTGTCGGCAGAAGATCGTCGCCAGGCCGCATGGATCGTCGACAAGGTGCGCGAAGTGCAGATCGAGGCGGTCAAGAACAGCAGCTGGATGAGTGCCGAAGCCAAGACCGAAGCGCAGGCCAAGCTGGCCGCGCTGAAGATCGAGATCGGCACCCCGCTGCGCGACCTGGACTACAGCGTGCAGCCGATGGGCCGTGGTTCCTTCGGCGGCAACATGCTGATTGCTTCGACCTGGCGCCATCGCGAGGAAATGAAGCGCATCGGCAAGGGCAACGCTGACCGTCGCTGGGACGTGCTGCCGCAGCAGCCGTCGCTGGCCTATGATCTGGCGCAGAACCGCCTGATCGTCACCGCTGCGATCCTGCAGGGCCCGGTGTTCAACGCCAAGGCCGACGCCGCCGACAAGTTCGGCAGCTTCGGTGGCCTGGTCGGCCATGAGCTGACCCGCGCGATCGATGCCAAGGGCGCGCTGGTCGACGCCAAGGGCGAACTGCGCAGCTGGTGGACTCCGGCAGACAAGACCGCTTGGACCCTGCTCGGCAATCGCGTGGCCGCGCAGTACAGCGCCTACGACTTCCCGGGCGTGAAGGGTGCCAAGGTCAACGGCACGCTCACCCAGGAAGAGAACCTGGCCGACATCGCCGGCCTGGAACTGGCCTGGGCCGCGTACACCGCGCAGGAGCCGAAAGCCAAGCAGGCACAGCAGCAGGGCTTCTTCCGCGCGTGGTCGGCGTTGTGGGCGCAGCAGCTGTCGCCGAACGAGGCCGTGCGTCGCCTGACCGCCGACATCCGTGCGCCGGGCCTGTGGCGCAGCAACGGCACGCTGGCCAACCTGCCGGCATTCGGTGCCACCTTCAGCTGCAAGGCCGGCCAGCCGATGCAGCGCAGCGAAGCCGAGCAGATCAAGGTCTGGCGCTGAGCTAGCTGCTGCAACGGGTAATGCAGAGGGCGCCTTCGGGCGCCCTTTTTTTCGCCTGGCGACCCAAAAAAGGAACCCCGGCATGGCCGGGGTCCAGGTCGTTTTCTGGAGAGATCGATCAGGTGCTGCGATCAGAAGTCGTAGGACGCACTGACACGAACCGAACGAGGTGCGCTGAAGTAGGTACCCATGCCGTAGGTGTTGGACACCGTATAGGGGCCATCTTCATAGACCGCGTCAGACTGCACGGCACGACGCTGGTTCAGCACATTGAAAACATCCAGGCTGAAAGCCAGCTTGTGATCGGCAAACGAAGGGCGATACATCACGCCCAGATCCAGGCGGGTCGTCCAGGGCTGCCGGCCTGCGTCACCCGGGCGCGACGGCTTGCCACCGCAATAGTGATAGGCAGCGTCGTAGCCCAGCGGATCACTCTCATCGGTGCCGTAGTAGCCCAGGCAGCTCTTCGGCGCTCCCGACATGATCCGCAGGGTGGCCGACGCCGACCACTCGTCGTTGAACATATAGGCGCCATAGCCCTTCAGCTGGTGACGACGGTCGTTCGCCAGATAGCCGCCCGCGTATTCCATCAGTGCCGCGGCATCCCAGTCCTGGGTCTTGGAGACGTCATCCTGGCCGATATCCGACTTCACCTGGCCTTCGGTATTGCCGAAGCTGCGCGACCAGGTGTAATCCAGACGTCCGTACCACTTGTCGCTCAGCGGGTGCTCGATGAACAGATCGACGGCGATGTAGTCACGCTTGGCCTTCTTGTTGCCGTAACCCCAGTCGGCGGAGCTCATCTGCACCGGCGTGTAACCCGAACCATCCGCGTGCCGGATCATGAAGGTATTGGTCTTGCCCGGATTGAAGATCACACAGCCCGGGACATCGAGATTGCTGTCGTCGACGCCCATCGCGGCAAGCTTGTCATGGATGCGATCGGAGTCACAGGTATCGTCGATGGCCGTCTGCAGGCGACGATAGGTGAACTTGGCACCGGAGCTCCAGCGCTCGCCCAGCGTCTTCTCGAAGCCAAGGATCAGCTCGTCCTGGTACTGCGACTTCAGGTCGGTCGGCGCAATCGACAACGGATCAGGGGTCTGGCCATATTCATTGTTGGCTGACACCGGGCCCGGGCCCAGAGCGGTCAACCCGGTCGGGTTGCCGTTGGCATCAATTCCGCTATAGGTGAAGTACTCGCGGGTGAACGTCGAGGCGGACGCACCACGAATGGCAACGCTGTTGGGCAACGCCAGGTAGTAACGGCCCAGGTTGGCGAACACCTTCAGCGACGAATCGCCAAACACGTCCCAGCTCGCGCCCAGACGCGGCGCCCACTGGTCACCGCTGTCGACGTAAGGCTTGGCCGCGCTGTTGTAGTTGGTGAACTTGTCATTGCGGATGCCGAGGGTCACCAACCAGTTCGGCGTGACCTGCCAACGGTCCTCCAGATAGTAGGCCTTCTGCTTGACCGACATGCTGGTGGTCGTGGAGAAGATGTACTTCTGCACGAAGTAGCCATTGCCGCCCGGCGGGGTGATGTCAAAGCCCGGATTCGGCGACGAGGCCGGATCGACACGGCCATAGATCCAGGCGTACCCCGGCCCGGTCATCGCCTGGCCTTCGTTATGCCCCTGGAAGTACATGTTGTCGATGCCACCAGTCAGCTCGTGGTTGCCGATACGGTACTGCAGGTCTACACGCAGACCTCGGGTCTTGCTGCCCGCATCGGACGACTTGGTATAGAGCGCCGACTGGTCATTGCGGATGGGGCGGCCACCGGTAATGGACGGATCCTGATTGCCCGGGCTGCTGAGATAGGGGTTGGCCGTATCCAGCGGATTCGACTCCAGATTGCTCTCCTTGCTACGACCCCATACCGCACTCAGGGTCAGGTCATCGTTCAGGTAGCCGGTGTACTTGAAGATGTCAAAGTCGTCCTTGAGCTTCGTGGTGTTCGGGAACGTGCCGGTGCGATCACCTTCGGCCAGGTCCTCGTAATCGAACGATCGGTAGTAGCCACCGTTGCGATCGGTGTTCTGCACACGGGTGTATTCCAGCGTGTTGCTATCGTTGATGTTCCAGTCGATCTTTCCATAGAACTTCGGCGCATCGATGGTGTAGTGGTTGCGCACCTGCTGCGTTGCTGCAGAGCTGTTCGTGGACACACCTTCGGTGCGGTCCTTTTCCGCAGCCAGGTGGATGAACAGGCGATCCTCGATCAGCGGGCCACTGGCGTAGCCACTGTAGGTGGTACGCGTGGCGACATCATCCTTGCGGTAGCGATAGAGCGAGCCAGGCAACGAGTCATCGGTGTAGCTGTATCCATTGGGCAGCTGGCGATTGGGATAGATGACAGTGGCCGCAGAAGCCGACAGCGAATCCGGCGCCCAGGTAGCCTGCACGCCGAAATGCCATTCATTGGTGCCGCGCTTGCCGAGCTGGTTGATCACGCCGCCGGTGGAGCGCCCGTATCCCGCTCCGTAACCGCCCATGAACGTTTCCTGCTGGTCGATCGACCCGTATGGCAGGCTGATACCACCCAGATTGCTGAGCGGATTGTTGGCCAGAAAGCCGTTCAGATAGTAGGCATTCTCAGTGACACTGGAGCCGCCGAAGGACAGCACCGAACGCGAGCCATTGCTGAACGCGCCACTGCCCGAGACAACACCTGGCGCCAGCAGTGCGATGGCTTCGGCACTGCGCCCCAAAGGCAACACGTCCAGCTGCTCGGATGTGATGACCGACTTGGATACTGTGTTGGTGACATCGATCTTCGGCACATTCGCTGCAACGACGTTCACTGCCTCCAGTGTGGTGGCGGCGCTGGCGCCACCGGCAAACGACACCTCGGTGCCAACGCCAACCTTCAACAGCACATTCTCGCGCTGCTCGACAGTCTGGCCGTCACGCTGCTGGATGATGGTGTACTTGCCCACCGGCAGCGAGCCGAGGTTGTAGCGGCCATTGCTGTCGACGGTCGCCGAGCGCTTCAGGCCCGTGTCGCTCTGAACCACGATGGTCGTACCGGCGGGCGCGCTGCCGTACAACGAACCGGTCGTGCTCTGAGCGGCGGCGGCGCCAATGAAAGAAGTCAGGACGACCGCCAAGGCGGTGCGCTTCAGCCTTGCGACGTGCTTGCTGCTGGTCATGGAGTTTCCTTGATTCGATGAAGATCAGGCTGCGATTGCAGAATTGCTGCATGGAAGCGACAGTTCCTTGCAGCTGAACCAAATATTAATTTCATCAATTCTTAATTTGCAATGGCAGCTGAACAAAAACAACCAATTGAAATTAAAGGAAAAATTTCGACACAAACATGAAGCTCATTCATGTTTTATTTAACAATCAGAGGCTTGCAGCCGCTTTCGGCCGGCTCCCCCACCCTGTCTCCGTTGGCCGTGATACAGATCCCGGGTTAACAGCGGCCGTGCTATCGCTGTGGCTTCGTCCAACGTAGAGCCCCGACATGGCACACAAGAACACGATCTGTGTCTGGTACGACAATGGCGCGCTCGAGGCCGCCACCTTCTATGCCAGCCTCCTGCCCGACAGCGCGGTCACCGCCGTGCATCACGCGCCGGGCGACTACCCCGACGGCAAGGAAGGCAACGTTCTGACCGTCGAATTCACTGTCTGCGGCGTTCCCTGCGTCGGCCTCAACGGCGGCAGCGCGTTCAAGCACAGCGAAGCGTTCTCCTTCCAGATCCAGACCGAGGATCAGGCCGAGACCGACCGCCTGTGGAACGCGATCGTCGGCAACGGGGGCCAGGAGAGCCAATGCGGCTGGTGCAAGGACCGTTGGGGCATCTCCTGGCAGATCAGCCCGCGCATGCTGATCGAAGCAGTGACCAGCAAGGACAAGGCACTGGCCAAGCGCGCCTTCAACGCGATGATGCCGATGAAGAAGATCGACATCGCCACCATCGAAGCCGCGATCCAAAAAGGGGGCGGAGGGAATTAAATCGCTTCCCGCACGGGTCTGTGATCAGATGCTGATTGCAACGCAATCCCCTCCGCCCGCTTTCTTCAGAGGTGCTGATGACCTGGGATGCACTCATCGTCGGCGGCGGCCACAACGGGTTGGTCTGTGCAGCCTATCTGGCACGCGCCGGCAAACAGGTGCTGGTGCTCGAACGGCGTGGCGTGCTCGGCGGCGCCGCGGTCACCGAGGAATTCCATCCCGGCTTCCGCAACTCGGTGGCGTCGTACACGGTGTCGTTGCTGCAGCCGAAGGTGATCGACGACCTGCAGTTGCAGGCGCATGGGCTGCGCATTGTCGCGCGCCCGGTCAACAACTTCCTGCCATTGCCGGACGGCCGCTACCTGTTGTCGGCGCCCGGCCGCACCCAGGCCGAGGTCGCGAAATTCTCCGAACGCGATGCGCAGGCGCTGCCAGCGTATGAAGCACGCCTGGAGATCTTCGCCGACGTGCTGCGTGCGTGGGCCCTGCGCGCCCCCCCGGACGTCGGCGTGGCCGGCGGCTGGCGTGCCCTGCCCGCGCTGTGGCAGATGGGCCGTCTCGGCCGCGAACTGGCAACGCTGGATGCTTCGCTGCGCCAGGAACTGCTGGACCTGTTCACGCTTTCAGCGGCTGAGTACCTGGACCGCTGGTTCGAGAGCGCGCCGATCAAGGCGCTGTTCGGCTTCGATGGCATCGTCGGCAACTATGCCAGCCCCTACACGCCCGGAAGCGCCTACGTGCTGCTGCACCACGTGTTCGGCCAGTGCAATGGCGTGAAGGGTGCCTGGGGCCATGCAATCGGCGGCATGGGCGCGATCAGCCAGGCGATTGCCAGCGCGGCGCGCGAGGCCGGAGCCGAACTGCGCGTGGATGCCGGCGTGCAACGGGTACTGACCGAACAGGGCCGCGTCGTGGGAGTGGAACTGGCCAACGGCGAAATCCTGCGCGCACGCGCCGTAGTCGCCAACGTCAACCCCAAGCTGCTGTACGAGCAGTTGCTGGAACCGGCGCAGGTACCGGCGGCGACGCGCGAGCGGATGGCACACTGGCGCTGCGGCTCCGGGACGTTCCGGATGAGCCTCGCGCTGTCGCGGCTGCCGGACTTCCGCGCCCTGCCCGGCCCCGGCGATCACCTCAGCGCCGGCATCATCATGGCGCCCAGCCTGGACTACATGGACCGCGCCTGGCTGGATGCGCGCCGCGATGGCTGGTCACGCGAGCCGATCGTGGAAATGCTGATTCCCAGCACGCTGGACGATTCGCTGGCGCCGCCCGGACAGCATGTGGCCAGCCTGTTCTGCCAGCACGTGGCGCCGGTGCTGCCCGACGGGCGTCACTGGGATGATCATCGTGAAGCAGTCGCCGATCTGATGATCGCTACCGTTGAACGGTATGCGCCGGGTTTCGCTGTCAGCATCCTCGGTCGGCAGGCGTTGTCGCCGCTTGATCTGGAGCGCACCTTCGGCCTGGTCGGTGGCGACATCTTCCACGGCGCACTGAGTGCCAACCAGTTGTTCTCGGCACGGCCGATGGTTGGCCAGGCCGGCTATCGCGGTGCCCTGCCCGGGTTGTACCTGTGTGGTTCGGGTACCCACCCCGGTGGTGGCGTCACGGGTGCGCCCGGGCACAATGCCGCGCAGGTGGTGTTACAGGATCTGTAGATCCACGCCGTGCGTGGATGCGCGCGTACCCGCCGCATGCATGACCTGCCGTTGGTGGGTACCAACCTTGGTTGGTACGA
Organism: Stenotrophomonas sp. SMYL89; assembly: GCF_036319985.1. NCBI lineage: Bacteria > Pseudomonadati > Pseudomonadota > Gammaproteobacteria > Lysobacterales > Lysobacteraceae > Stenotrophomonas > Stenotrophomonas sp. SMYL89. The sequence goes on from NZ_JAWIRW010000009.1 coordinate 133,854, forward strand.
AACAACAGGGATGATTGCCAACCAAGGTTGGCACCTACCCGCGTGGGACAAGGCGTGCCAACCAAGGTTGGCACCTACCGCGTCAAATGATCCTTCGGATCATTTGACGCTGCGCAGATGGTTCGGGCGCTTCGGCGGGCCGGGCGGTCGGCGCTTGTTGAACGGCGATTGCCCTCGCCAGTAGCGGATCAGCAGCCAGCCGAACAGCATGCCGCCCAGATGCGCGAAGTGGGCCACGCCCGGCTGCCAGCCGGTCATGCCCAGCACCAGCTCACCCACGCCGAACAGGATCACGAAGGTTCGCGCCTTCATCGGGATCGGTGGGAACAGCAGCATCACCCGCTGGTTCGGGAACAGCATGCCGTAGGCCAGCAACAGGCCGAACACTCCGCCGGAAGCGCCCAGCACCGTGGCCGGATTCTCCAGCAACGTACCCACCAGCAACTGGCAGACACCGGCACCGGCCACGCAGACCAGGTAGTACAGCAGGAAGCGTTTCTCGCCCCAGGTCTGCTCCAGCGGCGCGCCGAACATGAAGACTGCCAGCATGTTGAAGAACAGGTGGCCGAAGCTGCCATGCAGGAAGCCATAGGTCAGCAGCTGCCACGGCTGGAAGTTGCCGCCCGGCGAGAACGCATCGAAGCCCTGCTGCAGCGGTTGCAGCATGAACGGCTCGAAGGTCTGCATGCCGAGCAGGAACGGCTGCTGCAGCAGGAACAGGATCGCGTTGGCGATCAGCAGGGCCTTGGTGACGGTAGGCAGTCGCGGGAACATGGGAGCACCGGCATGGAACGGCCTCCATCATAGCCGCAGCACCGTGTCTTGTTGGCGACCCGCAGGCGTGGCCTGTTCAGTCGCCAGCGGTGCTCAGCCCGGGCCCCACACGGCAGCATCCAGCGCCGCGGCTGGATCGGTGGCCGGCATCCGCACCCGGCCGTTCTCCACCACCACGCCCTCGGCGCGCAGCCGCTGTGACTGCTCGCGCCAGCCGGCCGACCCTTCTTCCATGGCAATTCGCCCATCCGAACGCAGCACGCGATGCCAGGGCAGGTCGGGATCGTCGTTCTGGCCGAGGATGCGTGCGGTCAAGCGCGCACGCCCCGGCAGGCCGGCACGCATCGCCACCTGGCCATAGCCCATCACCTGCCCCGCCGGGATCGCGCGGATCACCGCCAGGATGCGCGCACGCGCCTGCTCCGGCGTCAGCGCCGCAGGCGGGTCACCAGCAGTACGCCGATCAGCACCAGCACGGTGCCGGCGATCTGCGCCGGCCCCATCGGTTCGTCGAGCAGCCATAGGCTCATCACGATGGTGGAAACAGGGCCCAGCATACCGACCTGCGCGGCCAGCGACGAACCCACGCGCTGCACCGCCAGCATGATCGCCAGTACCGGCAGCACCGTGCACACGGTGGCATTGACCAGCGACAGCCACTGCACTGGCGCCGGCGCCTGCCACAGCAGCGGCAGTGGATGGGTCACCGCGAAGTGCAGCAGCACCAGCACGCTGGCCACGCAGCTGGCGTAGGCGGTCAGGCGTACCGCACCGATGCGCGCGACCACCTGCCCACTGCCGAACAGGTACAGCGCGTAGCTGAGCGCACTGCCCAGCACCAGCAGGCTGCCGACGATGATCTGCCCGCCCTCGCGCTGCAGGTCATGCCCGAAGGCCAGCAGCACGCCCAGATAGCTCAGCACCAACGCACCGATCTGCCAGCGTCCGGGCCGCTGGCGCGCCAGCAGCACATTGATCAGCAGCACCAGGGTAGGGTTCAAGTAAAGGATCAGCCGTTCAAGGGTCACGCTGATGTACTGCAAGCCCTGGAAATCGAGAAGGCTGGACAGGTAGTAGCCGGTGAAGCCCAGCCACAGCACGCGGGCGCGGTCGGCCCAGGACAGCGGCGTGGCCCGGCGCGCGGCCCACAGTGCCATCAGTACGAACAGCGGCAGCGCCATCAGCATGCGCAGCGCGAGCAGCGTGGTGGCATCGACGCCATGACGCAGGCCGAGCTTGACGATGATCGCCTTGCCGGAGGCGGTGATGGCACCGATCGCGGCCAGGCCGATTCCACTCAGCGCGATGCGGGGGGAAGCGGTTGCGATACGGGAAGTGGGGCTGGACATCAGGACGACGGCGGGCCGCATAGGGCGGCCCGGAAAGGCGTGGGGGCCGTCATTGTCGCATGGAGGCGCCCGGTGCCCTGTAGAGCCGAGCCTGCGCTCGGCTGCACCATGTCTGCACGGAATGCAGCCGAGCATAGGCTCGGCTCTACAACTGCGGGCTCAGCGCATCAGCACCACTTCCTCGGCCGAGGTCGGGTGGATCGCCACGGTATCGTCGAACTGGGCCTTGGTCGCGCCCATCTTCACCGCCACCGCGAAGCCCTGCAGGATCTCGTCGGCCGCTTCACCCAGCAGATGGATGCCTACCACCCGCTCTTCCGGGCCCACGCAGACCATCTTGAACAGGCTGCGCTGGGTACCGTTGGCAAGCGCCTGCAGCATCGGGCGGAAGCGGCTGTGGTACACGCTCACCTGGTCGAAACGGGCGCGTGCTTCTTCCTCGCTCATGCCCACCGCGCCCAGTGGCGGGTGCGAGAACACCACGCTGGCCACGTTCTCATAATCCATCTTCGACTGCGGGCGGCCGCCGAACAGGCGGTCCATCAGGCGCCGCGATGCGGCCACCGCCACCGGGGTCAGGCCGACTTTGCCGGCGATGTCGCCGACCGCATGCACGCTCGGCACGCTGGTGGTCTGCCATTCGTCCACCTCCACCTGCTGGTGCTCGCCGATGCCGATGCCCAGCGCTTCCAGGCCCAGGTCACGACTGTTGCCGCGCCGGCCGGTGGCGAAGAACACTGCATCAAACACGGTGTCGAGCGGGCCGTCATGGCCGAACGCACGCACGCGTTCGCCCTCGCGCTGCAGTTCGCGCAGGCGGTAGTCGAAATGGATGCGCACGCCCTGCTGTTTCAGGTTCTCGGCCAGCTGGTCGGTCAGCTCGTAATCGAAGCGTTCCAGCAAGCGCTTTCCGCGCACCAGCAGGCTCACCCTGCTGCCCAGCGCCTGCAGCAGGCCGGCCAGTTCCACTGCAATGTAGCCACCGCCGATGATCGCGACCTCGGCCGGTGCCGCGCGCAGATCGAAGAAGTCATCGGAAACCAGGCCCAGTTCGGCACCGGGAACATCCGGGCGCAGCGGGTGCGCGCCGGTGGCGATCAGGATGTGTTCGGCGCTGTAACGCACGCCATCGCTGCAGGCGACGGTATGCGCATCGAGCAGATGGCCGCGCGCCGGAATGCGCACCACGCCGGTTTCATCCAGGCGCATGTGGTAGCTGGTGTGGATGTTGCTGATGTAGGCCTGGCGATGGATCACCAGCTCCTTCCACGACAACGACGGGCGTGCCTCGACATCGAAGCCCATCGCATTGGCCAGGCCGATGCGCTCGTGCAGGTCGGCCGCCAGCCACATCGCCTTCTTCGGCACGCAGCCAACGTTGACACAGGTACCGCCCAGCTCGCCGGGCTCCAGCATCGCCACGCGCTTGCCATGCTGCGCCGCGCGGATCGCACCGGCCAGGCCGGCGGAGCCACCGCCAAGGACGATCAGGTCGTAATCATAGGGTGCAGTGCTCATCGGAATCGCTCGGGTCGGTAAGGGGCAGGATCGATCGCTGGTGTGCGGCCGCAGACGAGATCGGCAATCAGCTGGCCGGTGCCGGCGCTCATGCTGATGCCGAGCATGCCATGCCCCGCCGCAAGCCAGACGTGAGGATGCGCGGGTGCGCGGCCGATCAACGGCACGTCGTCCACGCTCATGGGGCGCCACCCGCACCACTGCTCCTGCAGCTGCGCACCGCGTGGCGCGCGCAGGTAGTGGTCGGCGGCCTGCTGCAAAGCCTGCAGGCGGGCCGTGCGCAGCTGCGGATCGGCACCGGCGAATTCCATGGTGCCGCCCAGCCGCAGCGCTTCGCGCCAGGCGATCACGAACACGGAATGGTCTTTCAGCACCACCGGACGCTGTGGCACCTGCGCCGGTCGCGACCAGGTCAGCGAGTAGCCTTTGCCGGGCTGGATCGGCACGCGCAGATCCAGTTGCCGTGCCCAGTCGCGCGACCACGGGCCGGTGGCCAGCACCAGCTCACGTGCCCGCAGGGCCTGCCCACCGACCTGCACGCGTACCCCGTGTGCATCGTCGCTGAAGCCCTGCACGTCCTTCTGCTCGTCGATCACCACGCCCTGCGCGCGCAGTACACGTGCCAGCTCCGCGGTGTAGCGGTCCGGCCGCAGCTGCGCATCACCGGGAAAGTGGATCGCGCCGGCCAGGCGGTCGTGGAAGGCCGGATTGGCACGTGCGTAGCCGGCCCCGTCGATGCAGGCCGTGGCGATACCCTGCCTGTTCAGTGCTTCGCACTCGGCCGCGTAGTGGTCGAAGTTGCGCGCATCGCCGAACACATAGTCCAGCCCGCGCGTATCGAACTCGCACTCCAGTGCATGCGCCTGCACCCAATCGGCCAGGCGCAGCCGCGAGTCGTTCAGCAATGCACCCCGTGCCCGCGTGGATTGCAGCCAGTCACGCGTGTTGCAGCGTGCACCGAACTGCAGCAACCAGCGCCACAGCACCGGATCCAGGCGGGTGCGCACATACAGCGGCGCACGCGGATCGAGCATCCAGCGCAATGCGCGCAGTGGCACGCCAGGCGCAGCCAGTGGAGGTGCATGGCTGGGAGTAACGGTGCCGCAGTTGCCGTGCGAGGTTGCCGCACCAATGCGGCCACGATCGATCACACGCACCTGCCGCCCCTGCGCACGCAGTGCGAGCGCGGCGGCCAGACCGATGGCACCGGCGCCCACCACGATCACATCCTCGCGCGCGCCCAGCATCGATCAGCCCTGCCCGGCTCCGCGCCGCATCGGCGGCCACTGCCGGTAGGTCATCGCGCGCCACAGCCATTCCATCGGCCCAAAGCGGAAGTGGCGCAGCCAAGCGTGCGAGATGCCCAGCTGCACGGTGAACAGCAGCAGCGCGAACAGCAGCTGCACGCTGCGTGGCATCATTTCGAACGCGCCCAGGCCGTAGTGATAGAACAACCAGGTGCACAGCAGGGACTGGCCGAGGTAATGGGTCAACGCCATGCGCCCGACCGGCGCCAGCCAGCCCAGCCGCGCGCGCCAGTGCACGATCCAGGCCAGGTAGCCCAGGCACATCGGCAGGCCGCCGATCGTCACCAGCGCCATCGCCGCCGTCACCGGCAGATCGTAGGCGCCCGGCGCCAGATACGGTTTCCAGGCAACACCCAGCAGCGTGACCAGCAGGCCGAGGGGCAGCGCCACCCAACGCAACACCGCGTACAACCGCGGGAAGCGCTCCGGTGTGGCCAACGCGCCGCTGCCGGCAAACCAGCTGCCGATCAGGAACATGCCAAGCACCTCCGGACCGGTGATCAGCAGCGCCCCCATCGACGCGCCGAACTCATTCACCCGCTGGACGGTGGCCTGCATCCAGCTGCCGTGCCCGTACACCTGGCGCTGCAGATCGATGCCCTGCTGCGCCTCGGTGAGCATTTCCCGCACCTCGTCCGCAGAGGCCATCGACACCATCGCGCCGACCAGCAGCATCATCGCCACGCCGCCGAGGTAGACCGTCGCGCCCATCCACGGCAGCCAGCTGCGCGGCGCCTCCCGGCAGGCCAGCAGCGGCAGCGAGATCAGCGCGTACAGCACCAGGATGTCGCCCGACCAGACCAGCACTGCATGGCACAGGCCGATCAGCAGCAGACCGGCACTGCGACGCAGGTAGAACGGGGTGAAATCACGCGCAGCCAGCTCGGCGCGTTGCGCCATCACCGCAAAGCCGGCGCCGAACAACAGCGAGAACAGCGTGAAGAACTTGCCCTGCACGAACACATAGACAAAGGCATCGGCCCAGTAGTCAATGCCATGCCAGTGCACGTCGATGCCGGTGAACGCCAGGTCCAGCGGCCCGCTGAAGGCCTCGATGTTCATCAGCAGGATGCCCAGCAGCGCGGCACCGCGCAGCACGTCCAGCACGGCGATGCGTTCGCCGGAGGCCATCGGCTGCAGGGAAGGAGAAGCGGCGTTCACGGGGCATCCGTCGGGCAGGTCCGTCATTATGCCGTCGGCCCGCACGCCGTGGATGGGCGCGCCGTGTTCCAGAAACGCAACGGCCCGCCGAAGCGGGCCGTTGCTGACATCACGATCGCGCTGCGATCAGTGGTGGTGACCACCGTCGCCGTGGACGTGGCCGTGATCGATCTCTTCCTGGCCGGCTTCGCGCACATCGACGATTTCCACGTCGAAGTGCAGGTCCTTGCCAGCCATCGGGTGGTTCAGGTCAACGTCGACGACGCTCATGCCGACCTTCTGCACGGTCACCGCACGCGGGCCGAAGTTGGTCTGCAGCACGACCTGCTGGCCCGGAGCCAGCCTGGTGTTGCCGAAGTGCTTCTTCGGCACGCGCTGGGACAGGCCCTCACGGCGCTCGCCGTAGGCGTCGGCAGCATTGACATCGACGCTGAAGGTCGCGCCGGCTTCCTTGTCCATCATGGCGTTTTCCAGGCCCGGGATGATGTTGCCGTGGCCGATCAGGATCGCCAGCGGCTCGCCGCGGTCCTTGGACGATTCGATCGGCTCCTGGCCGACTTCGGAAACGGTGTAGTGGAAGCGGACAACGCGGTCTTTTTCGATCTTCATGCGCAACTCTGTCTGGATCTGCCGGAGGCAGGCGGGTTGGGGCGGGTTGTCGCCCGGCGGGGACGCCGCCATCATGACGGCCAATCCAAGGTGGCGCATTATCCGGAGATCATGCACATCACGCCAGTTTCGTCCGGCCTCCGCCGGCTTCTCGCCCCGGCCCTGCTGCTGGCCCTGCCCCTGCTGATGACCGCCTGCGGCGGTGGCAAGGCCACCCGACCTGCACCTCCCCCGCCTACGGCGAACTGGCCGAAGACCGTGCCGGACAACCCGGAGGCGGCCAACTCGGTGCTGATGCGCGCCATCAGCCTGGTCGGCACCCCCTACCGCTATGGCGGCAACACCCCCGATTCGGGCTTCGACTGCAGCGGCCTGGTCGCCTATGTCTACCGCGAGATGCTGGACCTGAAGCTGCCACGTACTTCGCGCGATCTCGCGGCGGTACAGGGCCCGAAGATCGATCCGCAGCGCCTGGCCACCGGCGATCTGGTGTTCTTCGGCAGCCGCGGCAGCGTCACCCACGTTGGCATTTATGTAGGTGAAGGGCGTTTCGTGCACGCGCCGAGTACCGGTGGCACCGTGCGGCTGGACTCGCTCAGCGGTCCCTACTGGAAGGACCACTACACAGGCGCGAAACGTGTCCTTCGCTAAGATGAACAGGCGATATGTTCAAAACTGTGACGCACATCACCTTGAAACTAACGGATTACTAACGGAATTTTTAACTTATCCGCGCTTTTACAGGGCATGATGCCCCATCGTTTTTTTCCTGTGACCGACGCGTGACGACTGACGACCTGAAAAGCGAAGGCCAGACTTCCGTATCTTCACGCAGTGCCCGCCCGTTGTTGCTTGGCCTGGCACTGTGTCTGACCAGCCTCCCGGCCTGGTCGCAGACTGCTCCGAACCGTTCCGATGCAACCCCGGCCCCGGTGGCCGAGAGTACCGCCCGACCGGCCGCCAAGGCCGAGGCTGCCGCTCCGCAGCGCAGCCGCGTCGACGCCGCCGCCAGCGCTACCCTGGCCGCCCTGCTGCCGCACCTGGCCGCCAACGACACCATTCCGCTGATGGACCGCTCGGCCGTGGTGGCCGGTGACCTCAGCCGCCTCCTCGCCAACTACGACACCAGCAGCGCTGCCAATGGCAGCGTTGTCGGCACCGCGGCCGACAACGGCAAGGTGCAGTCGCTGCTGCGCCGTGCAATGACGCTGCTGGGCACCCCGTACCGTTGGGGTGGCAGCAACCCGGACAGCGGCTTCGACTGCAGTGGCCTGGTCGGTTACGTGTTCCGCTCGGCCCTGGGTATCGAGCTGCCGCGCGTCTCGCGCGAAATGGCGCACGACGACAACGCCGAACTGATCAACGACCGCACCGCGCTGGCCGCTGGTGACCTGGTGTTCTTCGGCCGCAAGGGCCGCGTCGACCACGTGGGCATCTATGTGGGCGATGGCCGCTTCCTGCACGCACCGAGCTCCGGCAAGGACGTCCGCGTGGACACCCTGCTCAGTGGCTACTGGGGCAACAAGTTCATGCAGGCCCGCCGGGTCGACCTCTGACCGGTTGGCGCCACCGAGCCGCCTGATGCGAGAAGCCGCTGCCCTGCAGCGGCTTTTTTGTTTGCGCCCCCGGTAGGTGCCGACCTTGGTCGGCACAGCGACATATGCCCTGGTGGGTGCCGACCTTGGTCGGCACCGCCACCATCCTCGCGTGGCGTGGATCTACCGGAACAAAACAAAAGGCCCGCCGGTCAGGGCGGGCCTTCCATCACCACCACGCAACCTCAGCCGCGTGGCGGTGTCGGGTCGGGATCATCCACGCCCACGTTGCTGGACGGGTTGTCATACACCGCCTGGTCGAGCAGCCCGGTCTCCTTGGCCACGATCACCGGCACCAGCATCTGGCCCGTCACGTTCGTCATCGTGCGCATCATGTCCAGGATGCGGTCGATGGCATACAGGTAGCCGATCGTCTCCAGCGGCAGGTTGGCCGCGCTCAGCACCACCGTAGCCATGATCACCGCGGTACCTGGCACGCCGGCCGTACCGAAGCTGCCCAGCACCGAGGCGATCAGCACCACCACGTACTGTTCCGGGGTCAGCGGCACACCGCTGTACTGCGCGATGAACACCGCGCACAGCGCCGGATAGATCGCACCACAGCCGTCCATCTTGATGCTGGCGCCCAGCGGCACCGCGAACGAACCGTAGTCCTTGTTAACGCCCAGGTTGTGGGTGATCGAACGCAGCGCCACCGGCATCGCGGCGAAGCTGGACGAGCTGACGAAGGCCACCTGCATGCCCGGCGCCGCGCCGCGAAAGAACTTCAGCGGATTCAGACCATGCGCCAGCAGCAGTGCGCTGTAGACCACCACGATGTGCAGGGCACAGGCCACGTACAGGGCCAGCACGAAATGACCCAGCGGCAGCAGCTTCTCGAACCCGTAGCTGCCGACCAGACCGGCGATCAGCCCGAAGGTACCGATCGGGGTGACTTCCAGCACGAAGCGGGTCACCTGGATCATGATGTCGCTCATCTGGCCGACCAGCTTGCGCGCCTCGGTCACCTTCTCGCCCAGCTTGACGATGGCGAAACCGACCAGGCCAGCAAAGAAGATCACCGGCAGGATCGAGCCACGGCCGGCGGCCAGCACGGTTTCACCCGCGGCATTGACCTTGGTGCCGATGCCGGACAGCGCATAGAAGACATTGGCCGGCACCACGTCCAGCAATACCTGTACCACGCTGGGCACTTCGCGCGGCACATAGTTGCTGGCCATCGCCAACTGCAGGCCACCCGCGCCGGGCTGCAGCACCGTGCCTACGGCCAGGCCAACGCACACCGCCAGCGCGGCGGTGATCACGAACCACAGGAAGGTGCGGCCACTGAGCGCGGCGATCGACTTCTGGCCGTGCAGCGACGAGATCGCATTGATGACCGCGAAGAACACCAGCGGCACCGCGATCATCTTGATCAGGGTGACGTACAGCTCGCCGAGCGGGCCGAACCACGTTTCCGCGGCCGGGCCGAGCGCCCAGCCGGCCAGCGCGCCGAGCACGAAGCCACCGACCACGCGCTGCCAGAATGGAATCCGCAGCCAGGCAGAGACCAGCTTCATAGGCAATCCAGAGGGAAGGAAGGGATGCTGGCACGATAGCCCAACAACGGCTGGGGAACGACCGCCCGGCCGGCAAATCAGTGTGTCATCGGCGTGCCTTGCGAGGGCGGGCATAATGAACGTCCCGTTACAGTTTGTGAGATCCCAGCGTCCATGCGCCGTTCCGTCTCCCTGTTGGCCGCCTGCGCCACCACCCTGCTGCTGGGCGCCTGCGCCAGCACCGCACCCGCGTCCGCTCCGGCCGGCCTGAAGGTCGCCGTCGATCCCGTCGCCCACCCGGCCGGCGAGACACCGCAGTGGTGGTACCGCAGCGGCGCCGCCCAGGCCGCCGCCAACGGCGCGATGTCCGGCAAGGCCAGGAACGTCATCCTGTTCCTCGGTGACGGCATGAGCCTGACCACCGTGGCCGCCTCGCGCATCTACGAAGGCCAGCAGAAGGGCGGCTCCGGCGAAGAGAACCTGCTGTCCTGGGAGCGCTTCCCGGCCACGGCGTTCAGCAAGACCTACAACACCGATTCGCAGACCCCCGATTCGGCCGGCACCATGACCGCCATCACCACCGGCGTGAAGACCCACATGGGTGCGATCGGCGTCAGTGCCGGCAGCCGCACCGACTGTGCCGACAGCCTGTCCAAGGGCCTGCTGACGTGGCTGCAGTTGGCCGACAGCGCCGGCCTGGCTACCGGCGTGGTATCCACCGCGCGCCTGACCCATGCCACCCCGGCCGCCACCTATGCGCACTCGCCCGAGCGAAACTGGGAAAACGACACCGACCTGACCGACGCGGCCAAGGCGGCAGGCTGCAAGGACATCGCCCAGCAGCTGCTGTCGACCTCGCGCTATGGGCGTGGCCCGCTGGTTGCCCTTGGCGGCGGCCGTGGTGAGTTCACCACGGTGGAAGAACGCGATCCGGAATACGACGACAAGGTCGGCCAGCGCCTGGATGGCCGCAGCCTGGTGCAGGAATGGCAGCAGGCGCACCCGCAGGGTGCCTACGTGTGGAACAGCAAGCAGCTGGCCGCCGCCGCGGATGCCCCGGCCATCCTTGGCCTGTTCGAACCGGACCACATGCGCTACGAGTACGAGCGCCCGCAGGATCCTGGCGGCGAGCCGAGCCTGGCCGAACTGACCGCAGCAGCGATCAAGAATCTGTCGAAGCACCAGGAAGGGTACGTGCTGATGATCGAAGGCGCGCGCATCGACCACGCCAACCACAGCGGCAATGCCTACCGTGCACTGACCGAGACCGTGGCCCTGTCCGACGCGGTGCGCGTGGCCAACGAGCTGACCTCGGCCGACGACACCCTGATCATCGTCACCGCCGACCACTCGCACACGCTGAACTTCGTCGGCTACCCGGCACGCGGCAATCCGATCCTGGGCAAGGTGAAGGACAAGGGCGGCGAAGATGGTGCCGGCAAGCTGGACTACGCGCTGGACGGCACCGGCCAGCCCTACACCACGTTGAGCTACGCCAATGGCCCGGGCCATACCGGCAGCAGCAACCAGCAGCCGGCCGGCCCGAAGCGCTACCCGCACAACCCGAGCAGCTTCGAACCGGCCAACGGCCGCCCGAACCTGCGCGAGGTCGACACCGAGCATCCGGACTACATGCAGGAAGCACTGGTGCCGATGAAGTCCGAATCGCATGGTGGTGAAGACGTCGGCATCTGGGCGCGTGGCCCGGGCAGCAAGGCGATCCGCGGCACGCTGGAACAGAACGCGATCTACCACATGATCGTGCAGGCCACCCCGGCCCTGCGCGAGCGCCTGTGCCAGGCCGGCACCTGCGATGACAAGGGCGTACCGGTGCAGCTGCCGGCACCGACGGCCTTCGAACGCAAGGCCGAGGCCAAGTGATCGTGCCGCAGGCCCGCCCTGCCCCCGCCCGCGGCCGTTTCGCGCGGTCGCTGGCCCTGCTCGGCGCGCTGGCCAGTTCCAGCGCGCTGGCGCAGGCACCGGCCTGCAAGCTGCTGACCGACGAACACGGGTTGTGGCCGCTGCCCAACTGCGAGGTGGTCGATCACCGGCCGAAGATCAGCGCCGATACGCTGAAGGACCTGAACTACGACGACCACGGCCTGGCCGTGGTATATGCCGATCAGGGCTTCCACTACATCGACCGCAAGGGCCGCAGCCTGCCGGTGCTGACCTGGGACAACGGCCCGGAGACACCGGAGGAAGGCCTGCTGCGCGGGCGCGTCGGCAATCGCGTGGGCTACTTCGATCTGACATTCCGCCAGGTAGTGCCGGGCACCTTCGATTTCGCCTGGCCATTCCGCGATGGCGTGGCCGAGGTCTGCAACGGCTGCCGTCGCGGCACGCCGGATGGCGATGGCCACACGCCGATGGAAGGCGGCGAGTGGTTCCGGATCGACCGCTCGGGTCGTCGGGTGAAGTAGGGTTTTCGGCAGGGCTGCGCCCTGCACCTGCAGACGCAACGGCAACGGCCGAAGCAACAGCAACAGCGTGCATTCCGTGGGATGGCGGGGCACTGTGGGTTTGCGGGGACGCCGTAAACCCATCCATGGGGGCTTGGTCGCCGCATCCATGCGGCTCACACCCCGCAAACCCACAGTGCCCCACCTTCGACAGTTGGCTGGTGGCCAGTGGATCCACGCCATGCGTGGATGAAATCTGTCAGATATCGAATTGAATCCGGGGTCAGATCCGTTTTCCTGCGGAAAACGGATCTGACCCCAAGAGCAATTCCGACAGTTCGCAGGAAACTGTCGAAGGCGGGGTGGGTCCGGTTGCGGGAGTGTCCGCGGCATGGATGCCGCGGCCAAGCCCCCAAGGATGGGTTTACGGCGTCTCCCGCAACCGGACCCACCCCGCCATCCCTCAGCTGACCAGCTGTTGCTGTTGCTGTTGCTGTTGCTGTTGCTCTGGCTCGTAGCGGGTGCAGGGCGCAGCCCTGCCAAGTAAACCCCACCCTATACTTGCCGCCGTGACTGCCTTCCCCGCCCTCGTTCCGCTGGATGCGCCGCTGCTGGTGGGTTACAGCGGCGGTGTCGACTCCACCGTGCTGCTGCACTGGCTGTGGCGCTGCGCCCAGGCCTCCGGCACTCCGCTGCGTGCGATGCACGTACACCACGGTCTGCAGCCAGCCGCCGACGACTGGGTACGGCATTGCCAGCAGCAGTGCGCGGCCCTCGGTATCGAGCTGGCCGTGCACCACGTACAGGTCGACGACACCACAGGCCTGGGCCTCGAAGGCGCGGCGCGCCAGGCACGACGTGCCGCCTTCGCGGCCGAGCTGCGCGAAGGTGAAACGCTGGCACTGGCGCAGCACCAGGACGACCAGGCCGAGACCTTCCTGCTGCGCGCGCTGCGCGGTTCGGGCGTCGATGGCCTTGCAGCGATGTCCGCACGCAGCCGTCTTGGCGAACATCACCTGTGGCGACCACTGCTGTCGACGCCGCGCACCGCGCTGCTCGACTACGCCCAGCAGCACGCGCTGCAATGGATCGAAGACCCCAGCAACGCCGAAGACCACGCCGATCGCAACTTCCTGCGCCTGCAGGTGTTGCCGTTGCTGCGCCAGCGCTGGCCGCATGCGGCTGCAGCATTGGTGGGCAGCGCGACGCATTGCCGGCAGACCCGCGAAATGCTGGACGAGGAAGACGCCGAGCTGATCGCGCATCTGGAAGTGGCACCGCGCGTGCTGTCACTGGAACTGCTGCGCCAGATGTCGCCGCGCCGCGCAGCACGCGTGCTGCGCGCGTGGGTGCTGGGCCATGATGCGGCACCGTTGCCGGCCTCGGTGTTGCAGCAGGCGCTGGAGGAGCTGTTGCCGGCCGACATCGACCGCCAGGCGCGTGTGCGCTGGCAGGATCACGTGATCCAGCAATGGCGTGACCATGCCTACCTGCTGCCGGCCCGGCTGCCCTCGCTGCCCCTCGACTGGCAGGCCGCCTGGGATGGCCGAGCACCGCTGCCATTGCCCGACGGTGGCCAGCTGAGCCTGCTTGGCGCCAGCGCTTTCGAACAACCACTGCAGGTCCGTGCACGCGTGGGCGGTGAGCGCATCCTGCTGCCGGGTCGCCAGCATTCGCATGCGCTGAAGGACTGCCTGCAACGCGAACATCTTGCCCCCTGGCGACGCGCCCAGCTGCCGTTGATCTTCGATGGCCCGCAGTTGCTGGCCGCCGCCGACGTGGTCATCGCCGCGCCCTTGCAGGCCTGGTTGCAGGCCAACGAGGCACAGCTCCAGTGGCGTCCCGGCGGCTGGTGAATTGACCCCCGCGCGCGGCCCGTCCACACTTGCCGCATGGCCAAGAAGTCCCCTGAAAACGCCTCCCCGGTCGCCCAGTTCGAGCAGTCGCTCGAATCGCTGGAGCAGCTGGTGGAGCAGATGGAAACCGGCGAGCTGAGCCTGGAAGCGTCGCTCAGTGCTTACGAACGTGGCGTCGGTCTGTACCGCCAGTGCCAGCAGGCACTGGAGCAGGCCGAACTGCGTGTACGCCTGCTCAGCGATCCGGCGCAGCCGGAAGCCTCCGAGCCTTTCGATCCGCCCAGCAATGACGGCTGAGGTTCTGTTCGAGCGCTGGCGCGACCGTATCGAAAGCCAGCTCGACGCTGCCCTGCCCTCGCCTGCCGAAGCACCGCAGCGCCTGCACCAGGCCATGCGCTATTCGGTGCTGGGCGGTGGCAAGCGCATGCGCCCGCTGCTGGTGTATGCCAGCGGGCACCTGTTCGGCGCGCAGCCTGAAAGCCTGGACGCAGCGGCCATGTCCGTCGAGCTGATCCACGCCTATTCACTGGTGCATGACGACCTGCCGGCAATGGACGACGATGCCTTGCGCCGCGGCAAGCCGACCACCCACATCGCCTTCGACGAAGCCACCGCGATCCTGGCCGGCGACGCACTGCAGACCCGTGCCTTCGGCCTGCTGGCCGATGCGCCACTGCCCGCCACGCTGCGCGTGGCCTGCCTGCAGACCCTGGCCCACGCGTCCGGTGCCTCCGGCATGTGCGGCGGCCAGGCGCTGGACATCGATGCCACCGGCCAGCAGCAGACACTGGCAGCATTGACCCGCATGCATGCCCTGAAGACCGGTGCGTTGATCCGGGCGGCGGTACGCATGGGCGCGCTGTGCGGCCAGGCCCACGGACCGCAGCTGGCCCAGCTGGACAGCTTCGCCGATGCGCTTGGCCTGGCCTTCCAGGTGCGCGATGACATCCTCGATGTCGAAGCCAGTTCCGAACAGCTGGGCAAGACCGCCGGCAAGGACCAGGCACAGGACAAGAGCACCTTCCCCGCCCTGCTCGGCATGGACGGTGCGAAGGCGCAGCTGCAGGAACTGGCGGCACGCATGCAGGCCCTGCTGGCCGGGTATGGCGACGAGGCCGATGCGCTGCGCGCACTGGCGACGCTGGCGGTGGAACGCGATCACTGATCGCTGCACGCGGCCCGGCATTTCCCGCACACGAAAACGCCCGGCAATGCCGGGCGTTTTCAGTTCCGCGTGCGGACGATCTTACTTGATCAGGCGCAGCGCGAACGGGTAGCGGTAGGCTTCGCCGTTGTTGGCCTTGACCGCAGCGATGATGCTGAACACCAGGCTGATGATGCCGACGATCGGCGCCAGGATGCCGCCGATGATCACGATCATCAGGATCATGCTGATGATCATGGCGATGGTCACGGTGATCTGGAAGTTCAGGGCTTCCTTGGCCTGGTCGGTCACGAAGGCCTTGCCCGCGTCATCCTTGTTGATCAGCCAGATGATCAGCGCGCCGATGAAGCCGGTGAAGATGCCCAGCAGGTGCGCGGCCAGGGCCATGGTGCGCTGGTCGGCCGGGACGTCGGTGGTGGCCGGCGGCGGCGGGACGTTATCGAATTCACTCACGACAAAACTCCTTTTCATTGGGTGGTCTTGACCAACCAGCACCCAGCTGATTGCGTCAGGCGCGCATAGCTTACGCCATCGACGGCATCAATCATTACCTGCGATGGTCATCCGCCCCAACAGGATCGAACCGGTCCGGATGTGCGAGCGGGGATCGACGTCGCTGCCGACCGCCTCGATGCTGCTGAACATCTCGCGCAGGTTGCCGGCGATGGTGATCCCGTCCACCGGGTACTGGATCTCGCCGTTCTCGACCCGGAAGCCACCCGCGCCACGCGAATAGTCGCCGGTCACGCCGTTCACGCCCTGCCCCATCAGCTCGGTCACCAGCAGGCCGTCGCCCATCTGCCGCGCGATGTCCTGCAGGGAGCCGGCGTTGGCCGCCAGCTGCAGGTTGTGCACGCCGCCGGCGTTGGCGGTGGTCTGCAGGCCCAGCTTGCGTGCCGAGTAGCTGCCCAGCACATAGCGCTGCAGCACGCCGTCGCGGACCAGCGCCGAGGCCCGGGTGGCGACGCCATCGCCGTCGAAGGCTGCCGAGCGCAGGCCGCGGCGCAGGTGCGGCAGCTCCTCGATCTGCATCCATTCCGGGAACAGGCGCTGGCCAACGCTGTCCAGCAGGAAGCTGGCCTGGCGGTACAGGGCACCACCGGACACCGCCGACAGCAGATGCCCGACCAGGCTGCGCGCCACTTCCGGGGCGAACAGCACCGGCATGCTGCCGGTGGCCAGCGATCGCGGCTGCAGGCGGGCGACAGTGCGCTCGGCGGCACGACGACCGACCAGGCCGACGTCCTCCAGGTCCTCGCGAGCCAGCGCACTGGTGTACCAGCCGTCACGCTGCATGCCATCGCCCTGCCCGGCGATCAGCGCACAACCGACCGAATGGTGGGTGCCGCGCTCACGGCCGATGAAGCCATGCGAATTGGCATAGACCGACAGGCTCTGCATGCTCGACACCGAGGCGCCGTCGGAATTGCGGATCTGCGCATCGGCCTCACGGCCTGCGGCTTCGCAGGCCAGGGCCAGGTCCACTGCCTCGTCGGCCTGCAGCGCCCACGGGTGCCAGCCATCCAGGTCCGGGAAGTGGGTGGCCATCAGGTCCGCCTCGGCCAGGCCGGCGGCCGGGTCGTCCTCGGTATGCCGGGCGATGGCGCAGGCCTGCTCGACCGTGGCCGCCAGGCTGGCCTCGTTCAGGTCGCCGGTGCTGGCGCTGCCCTTGCGTTGGCCGAAGTACACGGTGACGGCGATGCCGCGGTCGCGGGTGGACTGCACGGTTTCGACCTCGCCGAGGCGGACATTGACCTCCAGCCCACGGTCTTCGCTGCAGCTGACTTCGGCCTGGCTGGCGCCCAGCGCGCGGGCGCGGTCAAGCAGCTGCTGGGAGAGGTCGGCCAGCCGTTCCAGCCGGGCCGGGCTGTCGTCGCCGACAGCGGCTTCAGGGGCGATCACGTTCAATGCTTTATCCTGTACGGGTTGGGCCCGGCATCACGCCGGGCGACTTTTTTTGAAATCAGGTATGGACGATGCGCGGACGCGACGAAGAAACCGGTGAATTCCACGACAAGAGCCGCAGCCAGAACCGGCGCGACGCGCTCGACGTCCTGGCCCTGGGCGAAAAACTGGTGTCGCTGACACCGGCCCAGCTGGCGCGCCTGCCGATCCCGGAAGACCTGCTGCCGCACATCGCCGAGTGCAAGCGCATCACCGCCCACATCGCCCACAAGCGCCAGCTGGCGTTCCTGGCCAAGCACATGCGCCGCGAAGAAGACGCCACGCTGGATGCGATCCGCGATGCGCTGGATGCCAACAGCGAAACCGGCCGCCGCGAGGTGGCGATGATGCACCGCGTGGAAGACTGGCGCGAGCGCCTGCTGGCCGAAGGTGACAAGGCGCTGGCCGCCCTGCTGGACGACTACCCGCAGGCCGACCGCCAGCAGCTGCGCACGCTGGTGCGCAATGCGCAGGCCGAGAAGGCGAAGAACAAGCCGCCGCGTGCCTACCGCGAGATCTACCAGGTGCTGCGCGCACTGATGCTGCCGGCGGCGCTCGGCCTGAAGGCCAGCGCCGAAGACGCCGGCCACATCGAGACCGACGAAGCCGACGAGGACTGAGTCCGCGCCGGCGCGGGCGGTGGCGCTGGCCATCGCCCGGCTCAGGCCTGGGTACCGCCGACGGTGATGCCCTCGATCAACAGCGACGGCTGGCCGACACCCACCGGCACACTCTGCCCGTCCTTGCCACAGATACCCACGCCCTCATCCAGGGCCAGGTCGTTGCCGACCATGCGCACCTTCTGCATGGTCTCCGGACCGTTGCCGATCAGGGTCGCGCCCTTCACCGGCGCGGTGATGCGGCCATCCTCGATCAGGTAGGCCTCGGTGGCCGAGAACACGTACTTGCCGCTGGTGATGTCGACCTGGCCGCCGCCGAAGTTGACCGCATACAGGCCTTTCTTCACCGAACGGATCATTTCCTGCGGATCGTGCTGACCGGCACGCATGTAGGTATTGGTCATGCGCGGCATGGTCAGGTGCGCGAACGATTCGCGGCGCCCGTTGCCGGTCGGTGCCATGCCCATCAGGCGTGCATTGAGGCTGTCCTGCATGTAGCCGACCAGGACGCCGTCCTCGATCAGCGTGGTGCACTGGCTCGGGTGGCCTTCGTCGTCGATGTTGAGCGAACCGCGACGCCCGTCGAGGGTGCCATCGTCGACGATGGTCACGCCTGGTGCCGCCACGCGTTCGCCAATGCGGCCAGCGTAGACGCTGGTGCCCTTGCGGTTGAAATCGCCTTCCAGGCCATGGCCGACCGCCTCGTGCAGCAGCACGCCGGGCCAGCCCGGGCCCAGTACCACAGGCATCACGCCGGCCGGTGCCGGCACGGCGTCCAGGTTCACCAGCGCCTGGCGCAGGGCCTCGCGCGCGAACGCTTCCGGGCGGCCATCCGCGAACAGTTCCTCATAGCCATAGCGGCCACCGCCGCCGGCATAGCCCGACTCGCGGCGACCGTTGTGTTCGACGATCACCTGCACGTTCAGGCGCACCAGCGGGCGCACGTCAGCGCCCAGCACGCCGTCGCTACGGGCGATCAGCACCGTATCCACGCCACCGGACAGGCTGACCATCACCTGCTTCACGCGCGGGTCGGCGGCACGCAGGTAGCCGTCCAGGCGCTTGAGCACCTCGACCTTGGCCTCGTTGCCGACGCCATCGATGGGATCCAGCGCCGGGTACAGCGCGCGTGCATTGCCGCGCAGCAGCGAGCGCCCGGCCTGCGCGCCACCTTCGCGCGAGATCGCACGCGCCGACTGCGCCGCGGCCAGCAGCGCGTCGGCATGGATGTCATCGGAATAGGCGAAACCGGTCTTCTCGCCGGAAATCGCGCGGACACCCACGCCTTGCTCGATGGAGTGGGCACCGTCCTTGACGATGCCATCCTCCACGCTCCAGCTCTCGCGGCGAGCATGCTGGAAATAAAGGTCGCCGAAGTCGACTCCGGGGCCGAGCAACTGCCCGAAGGTGCGCTCCAGGCCAGCGGTATCCAGGCCACCGGGGCGCAGCAGGCGGTCTTGGGCAAGCGTCAGGGCGATATCAGTCATGGTCTCGATCTGGGGGTGCGGGGGCGCTCAGGCAAGCCCCGTGAACAGGAGGTCCACGCTCAGCGCGAGCGTGGCAGGTCGGTAACGGTCGGCGGAACGGCCGGGACCGGGCTCGGCACGGGCGCTGGCGGGGTCTTGTCGCGGCTGCGTTCAATCACTTCCACCTTCGGCTCCTTCCATGGGCCGGTCACCTTGTAGGTGCGGGCGCCGATCTCGCCGAGCGGCTTGGACAATACCGCATTGGTGGCCGCGCCGAGCGCCGCGCCCACCGGGCCACCTGCCACCGCGCCGACCACGGTCAGCAGGTTGCCGGCGCGCGGGTTGACATCGATGGTCTGGTCGAACTGCTGGTTGCGCAGGTCGGCCTGGCCACGGATGGTGATGTTCGCCGCCGGACCCTCGATCAGTACCTTGTCGGTGCGCGCCATGCCCTGCCCGAACTGCACGCTGCCATCCACCTGGTTGAACGCGAAGCCCTTGGAGAAGAAGTCGCGGAAGTCGAACATCAGGCGACGCGGCAGCTGGGCCACGCTGAGCAGGCCGAGCACGCGGCCAGCGCCGGGCTCCAGTTCCAGCAGCTGGCCGTTGCGTGCGTGCAGGTCCAGGCGCCCTTGCAGGTTGGCCAGCTGGAAGTCCGAGGGCCCCCCGCTCCACGACGCCTGCAGCTGTGCCTGGCCGGAACCGCCCCGCAGCTGGCCACCGTAGTCGAGGTTCTGCATCAGGCCCCCCAGGTCTTCACTGCGCACCTGCGCGGTCAGCTCGGTGCGGGCGCCACCGGTGCGGCCCAGCCAGCGGCCACTGATGTCAATCTCCTGGTCCGGTGCACGGAAGCGCAGCTCGTCCACGTTCAATCCGTTGGCCAGCGGCCGCGTGCGCAGCACCGCCTGGCCGAGCACGACCTTGCCGAACTGCAGGTCGGCGATGTCCAGCGCGAACGGCGGCAGCTTGGCCGGATCCATGTCATTGGCGCCCGCCTGCACCCGCACTGGCGCGGCCGCGCCCGGTGCCGGCGGCAGCGACTGCCAGTGCACGCGGTCGAGTTGGCCGCTGATGGTGCCCCCTTCGGCATTGGGTACGGTCAGGCGACCGGCCAGCGAAGGTCCGTCCAGCCGCACATCCAGTGCCTGCGGGCCCGGCTGCAACTGCAGGCGGGTCTGTTCGAAGACGCCACCGATCAGCATCAGCTTGCCAACCTGCACGTCCACCGCGCGCAGCGGCATGCCGTCATCGTCATTGCCACCACGGGCCAGGCCGATCCACTCCAGCGCATCCAGGGTCGGGCTGCGACCATTGACGGACAGTCCGCTCGGCGGCGGCTCGCGATCGGCATGGTCGCTGCCCAGGGTGACCTGCACACCGGTGCGGTTGTTGTGGCTGCGCGCGGCCAGGGCCAGGCGCTGGCCAAAGGCCACATCGATGCGACCAGCGCCCATCGGCAGCTGCGCGGCCACCGTGGTCGCCAGCGGCTCGGCGGCCGGCTTGTCCAAGGGCGCCGGCAGGTCCAGGCGGGTTCCCACCAGATCCGAACTCAGGCGCAGCTCGCTGGGCGGTGCGGGCGCTCCCGGTGCCACTTTGGGGAGGTTGACCGCAATGGTCCATGGCGAGGTACCGGCGATATAGGGCTTGAGCCACGCCATTTCCGGGGCGCGGTCAATCAGCACGCCGGCGTCGAGGTTGGCCGCCAGCTGCGACTCGAACGCCAGCCTACTGTCGTGCACGTAGCCGCCGGCGCGCAGGCTCAAGCGGCCGTCCTGACCAAGGTGGCGCACCGCCAGTTCCTCGGCACCGAAGCCGCCATTGCTGTAGCGCGCCTGCCCATGCATGTTGTCGAAGGCCAGCTGGAAGCGCTTGTCCACCAGCTTCACACCATTGAGGTCGACCGTGCCCTGCAGGTGACCGCCGCCTTCATCGTGGTGCAGCGGCTGCAGCAGGTCGAAGGTCACATGCGCCGGGCCGCTGGCGACCAGGTTGTCCAGGGTATCGCCATAGTCCTTGTGCAGCGGGCTCTGCCGCAGCATCGCAAGCAGCTTGCCCGCATCGCTGGGCGCATCCGCGCGCACATACAGCGGCTGCTGGCCGAAGTCCGGAATGCCCGCTTCGAATGCCTGTACCGCCACGCCGGCCAGATCGCCGCGCCCACGCATATCGAAGCCGGGGCCGATGAAGGCGATATCGGCATCGACCTGGCGCATCAGCGGCCAATCGTGCTGGAAGCGGATCTCGCCGTTGGTGATGTGTCCGGTGGCCTCGAAGCGGCCATCATGGTTGTCGAACGGCCAGTCATCCAGGTCACCACTGACCAGGCCGACACCGTTGCGCACCTGCCCACCGGCCAGTGCCATGTCCAGCCAGTCGGTAGCACCTTTGCTCATCTTGGAATGGATCCAGAACCGCTTGGCCGCGGTCATCGGCACATCGTCCAGCTTGGCCGCCAGCTGCAGCCACGGCCGCGTGCCGTCACCCTGGAACCAGACGCCGCCACGCACATCGGCCGCGTAATCGGTCCCTTCCACCCGCATCGCCGCAGTGCCGATGCGCCAGCCACCGGCCTCGTCGCGCCAGCCCACCACCTGCCCGGCCAGATGCAGGTCGTGGCGCACGCCGAAGCCCGTCGGCCAATCGAACTGCAGCTGACGTTGCGGCTGCAGCTGCAGGCTGAAGCCATCGGCATCGCCCTCGAAGCGTCCCCCCAGGCCACGCAGGCCCGGCGAGTGACCCACGCTGGCGAAGCCCAGCGACTGCAGCTCACCCTGGACCCACAACGGGCCATCACGTTCGCCGGCCAGCTGCAGCTCACGCACATCCAGCTGCGGTTTGGACAGGAACAGCCAATGGCGCAGGCCGGGGTCGAGGCGATCACTCAGCGCCAGGGCGCGCAGCGCGGTACCGGCCTGTACCTCGCCGGAACCAACCCGCAACTGCTTGCCGACCTGCAGGTGCAGGCCATCGAGCTGTTGTTCACCGTCCGCCGACTTCAGGCGCAGGCGCGGCACCTGCAACGCCCAGCCATCGGCCTGGCGCTGCCAGCGCAGGCGGGCCTGCACGCGCTGCAGCTGCAGCTGCGGAGCAGCCACGTCGGGCATCGGTGCGCCATCGATGCGGACGTCACGCAGGTCCGAATCAGTGGTCAGGGCCACCGGCGCGAAATCGCGCAGGGTCAGCCACAGGTTCAGTTCGCCCTTGCCCTCGCGCACGCGGATGCCCCCGGCCGCCAGCAGCGGCGACCAGGCGTGGAAATCAACGGGGTCTGCGCCAAGCCAGGCCTGGCCGTTGCCGCCTGCGCGGTCTACGTCCAGTACCGCGGTCAAAGGCAGCGCATCGGCCTGTGCCCATGCCCGTACGCCCACCCGCAGGCGCTGGCCGTTGACGCGCAGGCGGAGGTCGATGCGCGGCAGCGTGGTGTCGATGCCCAGGCCCGGCGCATGCACGCCCAGGCGGCCACCGATCACCTGCAGTTCGCCCAGCCGGCGCAACGCGTCCAGCGGATCGCCGCCGGTGTTGGACTGCGGCAGGCCACGCACCGACCAGCGGCCGTCCTCGCCCTGCTGCAGGTCCAGTGCCAGGCCACGCAGGCGCAGTTCGGTCAACGAGCGGCCGGGCAGCAGCCCGCTGTACATCGACACCAGCACCTCGGCCTCGCCGATGGCCAGGCCCTGGCCGGCGCCGATGCGCAGGCCCTTCAGCTGCAGCAGCGGACCGCGCCGGGTCCAGGCCGTCTGCAGCTGATCGAAATGCACCGGCTGGCCGGCGCGTTCACTCAACCAGGCGGCAATCCTGTCGGGATGGCGCTCGGCCAGCGGCAGCAGCTGGCTGAGAGTGCCCACCAGCAGTGCCAGCCCGACCAGGCCCACCGCGCAGGCGGCAATGAAATGACGGCGGATCCTTCGCAGTCGCAGGCGCGGCGGCGCGCTCATCGGCCACCGCCGGCCTGCGGCCGGCGAGGATCAGAGCAGAACGACATCGAATTGCTCCTGCAGGTACTGCTCGTCCGCCTGGAAGCGGATGCTCTTGCCGAGGAATTCCTCCAGCTCGGCCACCGCCGAGGATTCCTCGTCGGTGATGCGCGCGACCACCTTGGTCGAGGCGATCACCAGCAGGCGCGCGGCATCGAACTGGCGCACGGCACGGGTGATCTCGCGGAAGATCTCGTAGGTCACCGTTTCGGTGGTCTTGATGCTGCCACGGCCGCTGCACTGCGGGCAGGTTTCCGACAGCTGGCGCTCCAGGCTTTCGACCGTGCGCTTGCGGGTCATTTCCACCAGGCCCAGCGGCGAGAAGTCGTACACCGTGGTCTTGGCATGGTCGCGGGCCAGCGCCTTTTCCAGCGTGCGCAGCACCTGGCGGCGATGCTCGGCATCATCCATGTCGATGAAGTCGATGATGATGATGCCGCCCAGGTTGCGCAGCCGCAGCTGCCGCGCCACTGCCTGCGCCGCTTCCAGGTTGGTGCGGAACACGGTCTCTTCCAGGTTGCGCTGGCCGAGGAACGAACCGGTGTTGACGTCGATGGTGGTCATCGCCTCGGTCTGGTCGATCACCAGGTAGCCACCGGATTTCAGCGGCACCTGCTTGTCCAGCGCACGGCCGATCTCGTCCTCCACCCCGAACATGTCGAAGATCGGGCGATCACCGGCGTACAGCTCCAGCTTCTCGGCCAGCACCGGCATGTACTTGGCAACGAAGGCCTGCAGCTGGCCGAAGGTCTCCTTCGAATCCACCTTCACCTTGTCCACATCCTTGCGGATCAGGTCGCGCACCGAACGCAGCGGCAGGCTCAGGTCTTCATAGATGTTGCTGCACGAGGCCGCTTCGCGGCCGCGGCGCTCGACCACGTTCCAGACCCGCGACAGGTAAGCGATGTCCTCGGCGATGGCCTCGGCCGGCTGGCCTTCGGCGTTGGTACGCACGATGTAGCCGTAGCCGCCATGCTGCGCAGACAGCTCGGTCACCAGGGCCTTCAGGCGGGCGCGCTCGGCCTCATCCTCGATGCGCGCGGACACGCCCACGACCTTGGATTGCGGCAGCAGCACCATGTAGCGCGACGGAATGCTGATCTGCGTGGTCAGGCGTGCCCCCTTGGTGCCGATCGGGTCCTTCACCACCTGCACCACGATGTCCTGGCCGTCACGCAGCAGCTCGACGATGGGCACGCTGGCCGGCGGCGGCAGGGTCGTGTTCTCGGTGTCGGCGCTGGCTACCGGCGCCGGGCGCACCACGTCGTTGGCGTGCAGGAACGCGGCGCGCTCCAGCCCCACTTCGACGAACGCGGCCTGCATGCCGGGCATGACCCGCTGCACCTTGCCCTTGTAGATGTTGCCGACCACGCCACGGCGCCAGCCGCGCTCGATGTGCAGTTCCTGCAGCATGCCGTTTTCGATCACCGCGACCCGGGTTTCGCGCGGGGTCACATTGACCAGGATTTCCTCAGACATCGGCAGCCTCCCTGGCGGCATCAGCAGTTGGGGCCGGCACGCCGCAGCGCGCCAGCAGACGATCGGTGTGCAGCAGCGGCAGTCCCATCACGCCGGAGTAGCTGCCGGAAAGATGTTCGATCCAGCGTTCGGCCCCGCCCTGGATGGCGTAGGCGCCGGCCTTGTCCAGCGGCTCACCGGTGGCCACGTAGGCGGCGATGTCGGCGTCGGCGATAGGCGCGAAGGTCACTTCGGAAATGACCAGTTCGCTGTCCAGACCATCCGCACCGACCACCACCACGGCGGTCATTACCTGATGGGTGCGCCCGGCCAGTCGCGCCAGCATCGCGCGCGCGTCGGCGGCGTTGGCCGGCTTGCCGAACACTTCGCCGTCCAGCACCACCTCGGTGTCCGAACCGAGCACGCGCGCCTGCGGGTCTCCGGTCAGCACCCGGACCAACCCGGCGCGTGCCTTGTCGGCGGCGACCCGGCACACATACTGTTCGGCACTCTCGGTCGCGGCACGCTGCTCGACGACCTCCAGGTCCAGGGCCTGGAAGGGGCGTCCGAGTCGGGCCAGCAGCTGGTTGCGTCGGGGGGAGCGGGAAGCAAGATAGAGCATCGGCACAGCATAACCTGAGCCCGTCACCTGAATCGTCGGCAACCCGTTACGGAACGCGTACAACCCCGAACGGGCTCACAGCGCGTTCATCGCTGCGACACCACCCTCACCGCACAACAAGGAGATCCCATGCGCCTGACCGCCACCCCGCTGCTGCTCGCCCTGTCCCTCGCCCTTGGAACCTCGATGACCGCCCATGCCGCCCCGTCGTCGCCGTCGATCGCCGCCGCGGCCGAAGGCACCCTGCTGAACATCTCGGCCAACGCCGAGGCCACCCGCGTGCCGGATGTCGCCACCCTGTCGGCCGGTGTGGTCACCCAGGCCGCCGATGGCAACAGCGCCATGCGCCAGAACGCCCAGCAGATGGACAAGGTACTGGCCGCGATCAAGGCCGCCGGCATCGCCGAACGCGACGTGCAGACCAGCGGCGTCAGCCTCAACCCGCAATACCGCTATGCCGACAACGAAGCGCCGAAGATCACCGGCTACCAGGCCAGCAACACGGTCAGCCTGAAGGTCCGCGACATCGCCAAGCTCGGCAAGGTGCTGGACGCGCTGGCCGCGCAGGGTGCCAACCAGATCAACGGCCCCAGCTTCGAGATCGACCAGCCGGAACCGGTCTATGACGAAGCCCGGCTCGCCGCGCTGAAGAAGGCCCAGGCCCGTGCCCAGACCTATGCCAAGTCGCTGGGCCTGCAGGTGCGCCGCATCGTCAGCATTTCCGAGAACGCCGGCGGCGGCTACCGTCCGATGCCGATGATGCGGACCATGTCGGCCGGCGCGGCGATGGACAAGGCCACCCCGGTCGCACCGGGTGAATCGACCGTCTCGGTCAACCTGGACGTGGTGTTCGAACTGGGTCGCTGATCCCATCCCTTCCGTTGGACAGAGGCGGGTCCCGCAGGGGGCCCGCCTTTTTCATGTGAGCCGGGGCGGCTGGCTGAAGGCCAGCCCAACGATCCTGCCCCTGCCTCTAGGCAGTGGCCGGGCCCTGGCGTTAATGATTGACTGCCAGCCGCGTGCGGCAACCCCGCCACGGGCCCTGGTGCGTTGAGGACTTCGTCACTGGCATGGAGGTGGACCATGGTTCGTACGTATCCCGTTGCATCCCCGCACTTCGACCCCGCCCGCGTTGCCGCTTGGAGCGCGGCCATCGCCCTGCACCTGCTCGCGTTCCTGTTGCTGCTGATTCCGGCGACCTACCAGGCCGTGCAGGTCCCGCGTGACAAGACCACGGTCCGGCTGATCGAGAAGATCCCGCCCCCGCCGCCCCCGCCGGTGCTGCAGGAACCGAAGGAAGTCGCCCGGGTCGTGCCGAAACCACAGGCACAGCCGGCGACACCGCCACTGCCCGCCCCTACCGCGACCGCAGAAGAAACCCAGGGCATCGCGCTGCCGGCCGCCGAGCAGGCCGCGCCGCCACTCGCACCAAGCATCGACACCAGCACGCCGTTGGCCGGCGCCCAGCTGCAGTACCGCAGTGCACCGCCGCCGGCCTATCCGGTGCCGGCCCTGCGCAACCATGAGCAGGGCACGGTGCTGCTGCGGGTGGAGGTTGACAGCAGCGGTCAGCCGGTCGCGGTCAGCATCGAGCGCAGCAGTGGCTCGCGCCACCTGGACCAGGCCGCACGCCAGCAGGTGCTCAAGCGCTGGCGCTTTGAACCGGCCCAGCGTGATGGCATAGCGGTACCGGCCATCGGCCTGGTGCCGGTGCAGTTCTCGTTGCCGGACTGACGATCCGGGGCCGGTCCGACCGCCTGTCGGACCGGCCTCCGGAGTTGAAATGCCAAACTCGGCAAAGTTCAACCTCAAACGTTACGGATTAAGCAAAATTTCACGACTTCGTCACCCGTCGGAAACCTAGATTGGCCCGTCCCGGACACTCCGGAGACAGCCCTCAACGCTACGGTTTTCCAGTTAGGAGAGAAGCTGTGAAACACCTGATCCAACGGCCCGCCAGCCGCCGCCGCTGCACCCTGGCATCGTCCATCACCCACATCCTTACCGGCGGCACCCTGCTGCTGGTTGGCGCCGTGGCTCCCACCTCAGCGTTCGCGCAGGAAAAGGCCACCAACCTGGACCGCATCACGGTTACCGGTTCGAACATTCCGCGCACCAACACCGAAACACCGTCCCCGGTGCAGGTGGTGACCCGTCAGGAAATCGACCGCACCGGCAAGACCACGGTTGCCGAATACCTGCAGACCCTGACTGCTGATGGTTCCGGCTCCATTCCCAAGACCTTCGGCAACGGCTTCGCCGGCGGTGGTGCCGGCATTTCGCTGCGTGGCCTGGGCGCGGGATCGACCCTGGTCCTGTTGAACGGCCGCCGCATGGCCACCTACGGCCTGGCCGATGACGGCCAGAAGGTCTTCACCGACCTGAGCACCATTCCGCTTGACGCCGTTGAACGCGTGGAAGTGCTGAAGGATGGCGCCTCGGCGATCTATGGCTCCGATGCCATCGCCGGCGTGGTCAACATCATCCTGCGCAGTGACTTCCAGGGTGCGATCCTTCGCGGTTCCTACGGTGTCTCCGGCGACGGCGATGGCGACGCGAAGAAGGCGACCCTGACCGCGGGTACTGGCGACCTCGCAACCGACGGCTGGAATGCCTTCTTCAGCCTCGACGTCGGCAAGACCGACGCGATCAAGATCAGCGATCGCAAGAACCGCAAGTGGATCGGCACCGGCGACACCCGCCCGTGGGGCTACGGCAACAACGCGCAGTTCCTGGGCGGCGCCTTCCTCAGCGGCGGTACCCGCGGCGGCGTGGGTCCGAATGGTTCGGTGTACGACAGCACCGGCCACCTGGTCGCCCTGCCGGGCTGTGCCGGCCTGACCACCATTCCCGGCCAGAACGACGCGACCGCCCAGGCACAGGGCTGCCTCTGGGATCCGAACCAGCTGTACCGTGACCTGACCCCGGAAGAGAAGTACGTCAACGTGTTCGGTCGCGCCAGCTTCGCCTTCGGCGAAGGCGGCGAGATCTACACCGAGATCGGCTACTCGAAGAAGGACACCACCTTCAGCAACACGCCGTCCGGTGTTTCCGGTGGCTGGGGCTACCCCGGTGGCCCGATCAACGCCAACAGTGGCGATGGCGCCACAGTGCTGGGCCCGAACCATCCGGACAACCCAATCCCGGGCCAGGCCTCGCGCCTGCGCTACTCGGCCTGGGATGTCGGCCCGCGCGTGACCGACAACTCCAACGAGTTCACCCGCTTCCTGGTCGGCGTCAAGGGCAACTGGGGTGACTGGAGCTACGATACCGCCTACCTGCACTCCGGCACCGACCTGGTCAACAAGCGCACCGGCTTCCTCAACTACGACAACGTGCGTTGCGCCCTGGCCAATCCGAACTGTGCCGGTGGTGTGTGGCGCATCGGCGACAACGCCAACCTCAATTCGCAGGCGCTGTACGACTTCATCTCGCCGCGGATCAGTGCACGTGCCAAGTCGACCCTGGACATGTTCGACTTCACCGTGTCGCGCAGCCTGATGGACCTGAAGGGTGGTCCGCTGGGCCTGGCGATCGGTACCGAGTGGCGCAAGACCAGCAACAGCCTGACCCCGCAGACCTTCACCGACCAGGGCCAGATCATCGGCCTGGGCTATTCGGCCTACGACGGCACCCAGAACGTCTACGCCGGCTATGTGGAACTGTCGGCACCGGTACTGGAACAACTGGAACTGTCCGGCGCACTGCGTTACGACAAGTACGAAAGCGGCGAAGGCAAGGCGACGCCGAAGCTGGGCATCAAGTGGACACCGGCTGACTGGATCGCCCTGCGCGCCAGCTACGCCGAAGGCTTCCGCGCGCCCAACCCGGCCGAGAACGGCGATGGTGGACTGGCTGCCTTCTCCAATGCTGCCGACCCGGTGCGCTGCCCGGGCGGCAACCCTGCACCAGGCGCGACCCCCGACGATTGCGGCGCTCTGCCGGTCGCGATCATCACCCGTCCGAACAAGGACCTGAAGCCGGAAGAGTCGAAGAGCTACTCGGTGGGCATCGTGCTGCAGCCGACCTCCACCACCTCGCTGACCGTGGATGCATGGCAGATCAAGCGCACCAACGAAATCGCCCAGGGCGATACGGGTGCGGCGATCGCGGCGGGCAATGTGCTGCGTGACAACAACCTGCTCAACGGCGTCCCGGGCACCGGCAGCATCCTGGCCGTCAACACTGCGTACATCAATGCCGCATCGACTCGCGTCCGCGGTATCGATACCGATATCCGCCAGACCTTCGATATCGGCCCGGGCCAGCTGGAAATGGACCTGCAGTGGAGCCATGTGCTCAAGTTCGAGCGCACCGATGCCGACGTCACCCGCGACTACGCCGGCACCCACGGCAACTGTGACGTGACCAACTGCATCGGCACGCCGAGGGACCGCATCAACTTCGGCACCACCTGGAAGCAGGGTCCGTGGAGCGTGAGCGGCGTTGCCAACTACATCTCCAAGATGGAGAACAAGGATTTCCGTGGTCCGGAGGGCTCGTACCAGTTCTCGTACGCCGATGGTACCGACGTCACCAAGATCTCCTCGTTCACCACCTTCGACCTGTCCGGCCGCTGGAACATCACCGAAGCCTTCGAGCTGAATGCCTCGGTGCAGAACGTGTTTGATCGCATCGCTCCGCTCGACCCCACCACCTACGGTGGCGTGAACTACAACCCGCTGCACTTCAGCGGCGCCATCGGCCGTTACTTCACCGTCGGCGCCAAGTACACCTTCAAGTAATACCGTTC
The DNA here is from genome assembly GCF_036319985.1 of Stenotrophomonas sp. SMYL89. Taxonomy (NCBI): domain Bacteria; kingdom Pseudomonadati; phylum Pseudomonadota; class Gammaproteobacteria; order Lysobacterales; family Lysobacteraceae; genus Stenotrophomonas; species Stenotrophomonas sp. SMYL89. The sequence continues at coordinate 163,926 of NZ_JAWIRW010000009.1, forward strand.
AACGCACCACCTTCGAAGGCCCGGGCACCTGCCCGGGCCTTCGTCGTTGCGGCCCCTTGCGTTCATGTTCACGCGCACACCGCTACCGTGGGGCAGCGGCATCACCGCCGCAGGGGACATCATGGCCGCGACCTCACAACGCCTCGGGCTGCCCGCGTTGACCGCACTGGTGGTCGGCTCGATGGTCGGCGCAGGCATCTTTTCATTGCCGCAGAACGTGGCGCGCAGCGCCGGGCCGGCGGCGGCGCTGCTCGGCTGGGCGGTCAGTGGCGCCGGCATGCTGATGCTGGCCTTCGTCTTCCAGGCCCTGGCAAACCGCCGGCCGGACCTCGATACCGGCATCTACGCATACGCGCGCGAAGGCTTCGGCAACTACATCGGCTTCTCCGCTGCGTGGGGCTACTGGGTTGCCTCGGTGCTCGGCAACGCCAGCTTCTTCGTGCTGATCTTCAGTGGCCTCGGCCACTTCATGCCGGTCTTCGGTGAAGGCAATACCCCGGCCGCCGTGGCCGCTTCGTCGCTACTCCTCTGGACCGTGCACCTGCTGGTGCTGCGCGGCCTGCGCACCGCCGCCATCGTCAACGGCCTGGTGACGGTGGCCAAGCTGCTGCCGATCACGTTGTTCCTGATCCTGGCCGCCGGCGCGTTCCGCATGGATGTGTTCCGTGCCGATTTCCTGGGCACCCCCGCACTTGGCGACCTCGGCCAGCAGCTGCGCGGCATGATGCTGGTGACCGTGTGGGTATTCATCGGCATCGAAGGTGCCAGCATCTACTCGCGGCGCGCGGCCCGTCGCGCCGATGTCGGCCGCGCCACGGTGATCGGCTTCCTCGGCGTCTGGCTGCTGCTGGTGCTGGTCAGCCTGCTGTCGATGGGCGTGCTGTCGCAGGCCGAACTGGCGGGGTTGCCCAATCCGTCGATGGCTTACGTGCTGCGCGCCATCGTTGGCGAGTGGGGCGCGACGGTGATCATCGTCGGCTCGATCATTTCGGTACTCGGCGCGCTGCTGGCCTGGGTGCTGCTGTGTGCCGAAGTGCTGTACGCCGCTGCGGGCGACGGCACCATGCCGGCCTTCCTGGGACGCGAGAATGCGCGCGGCGTGCCGGCCAACGCGCTCTGGCTCAGCAACGGGCTGATCCAGCTGTTCCTGCTGCTGGTGCTGGTCAACTCCGGCAGCTACACCGGCCTGGTGCTGCTGGCTGCGTCGATGAGCCTGGTGCCCTACTTCCTGTCGACCGCGTTCGGCGTGCAGCTGGCTTGGCGTGGCCAGGCCTATGCGGGTGAACCGGGTGTGCGCTGGCGCGATTTCGTCGTTGCCCTGCTGGCCAGTGCCTATGCATTGTGGCTGGTGTATGCCGGCGGCCTCGACAACCTGCTGCTGTCGGTCCTGCTCTATGTGCCCGGTGTGGTGGTGTTCGCACTGACCCGGCTCCAACGCGGTGAGCAGGTATTTACGCGTTGGGAATGGGTGCTGTTCGGTGCCATTCTGGTGGTGGCCATCGCTACGCTGGTGGCGTTCTCCAGAGGTGAGCTGGCACTGTAGAGCCGAGCCCACGCTCGGCTTGGCACGGGCAGCCAAGCATGGCTCGGCTCTACCGCTGGCGTTCCGGCAGCATGCCGATATCCTGCATCCAGCGCTCGGCCAGCCGCGGCCACGCAGTGACCGGTGCATCCTTCATGCGCAGCCCGAACGCGTGGCCTCCGCGGGCGAACAGATGCATTTCGACGGGCACGCCTGCATCGATCAGCGCCTGGTAGTAGGCGAGTGATTCGCGCACATCATCGGTGCGATCATCGGTGGCCTGCGCAATGAACGTCGGCGGCATCGCGTCATCCACGACGATGTCCCTGACCAGCGAGAGTCCCTTGCCATGCCCGGCCCACAGATGGCCGGAGTACATCACCATCGCGAAATCCGGACGGCTGGACTGCGAGTCGGCCGCGTCGACCGCTGTGTAGCTGCGACGTGCGTGCGTGCTCAATCCCGCCACCACGTGACCACCCGCCGAAAAACCGATCACCCCCACCCGCTTCGGGTCGATGTTCCAGCGCTGTGCCTGCGCGCGCAGCAGGCCCATGGCACGTTGCGCGTCCTGCAAGGCCATCGGCACCGTCGGGTTGTCGCGACAGTTGCAGTCGGGATCCCAATTCGGGCCGGACGCCGGCACGCGGTATTTCAGCAGCGCGCAGGTGATGCCCTGTGCGCTCAACCAATCGCAGATTTCGCTGCCTTCCAGGTCCATCGCCAGCACCCGGTAACCACCACCGGGCACCACCATCACCGCGGCGCCATTGGCCGGTCCCTTCGGCGGAAACACGGTGAGGGTCGGCACGGCCACGTTCTGCAGCATCGTCCAGCGTTCTCCGCTGGCCTTGGAAACTGCTTCGCCAACCTGCTCGGGACCTTTCAGTTTTGGCGGCGCCTTCACCGTGCCCTGCGGCCACAACGGCAGCTCGGTGGTGCCCTGCGGCGGATGCCAGGTTGGTGGGGCTGCGTTCGCTTCAGCGAACAGCAACATCGCAAGCAGCAGAGAACCCAGGGACAGGAGTGCGCGCACGATCAACATCCGTGGTTGGATGCAGCAGATTGTAGAGCCGAGCCCATGCTCGGCTACATTCTCGAAGCCGAGCATGGGCTCGGCTCTACAACACGGCAAAAAAAAAGACCTGCATCCTGCGATGCAGATCTCTTCAAGGTGGCGCCCGAAGTTGGACTCGAACCAACGACCCCCTGATTAACAGTCAAGTGCTCTAACCGGCTGAGCTATTCGGGCAGACGACTAGTATAACCACTCTTCACGCGCGATGGTAGGGGTGATTCGCAATCATTGCGGCGGCCCGGTACAACTGCTCGGCCACCACCAGACGCACCAGCATGTGGGGCAGCGTCAACGGTCCGATCGACCACTTCTCATCGGCCAGCGCGGAGACTTCCGGCGAATGCCCTTCCGGGCCGCCGATCAGGAAGGCAAGGTCCCTGCCCTGCCCGCGCCAATGCTCCAGGCGCTTTGCCAGCTGCTCGGAACTGAGCTGGCGGCCCGGCACATCCAGCGCGACCACGTAGGCATTCTTCGGCAGTGCGGCGATCACGCGCTTGCCTTCGTCTTCAGTGGCGCGGCGCGGATCACGGCCCTTGCCACGCAGGCCGGGCTCGATTTCCACCAGCTCGAACGGCAGCCAGTGCGACAGCCGCTTCTGGTACTCGGCGAAACCCTGCGCCACCCAGCTGGGTGCGCGTTCACCGGTAGCAATCAGGCGGGCTTTCATCAACGGTCCTCCAAAACGTCGACGGCGCCATCGGCGCCGTCGAAGGGATGCATCAACGTGAGGCTCAGGCCACTTCGTCGTCGCTGGACGGCGGCTGGTCGCCAACGGTCCACAGGCGCTCAAGTGCGTAGAACTCACGCACGCGCGGCAGCATCACATGCACGATCACGTCGCCCAGGTCGACCAGCACCCACTCGGCTTCGCGCTCGCCTTCAACACCCAGCGGCATCACGTCGAGATTCTTGGCGAAGCGCACGACTTCATCGGCGATCGACTTGACGTGGCGGGTCGAGGTGCCCGAAACGACGATCATGTAATCGGCAACGCTGGACCGGCCGCGCACGTCGATCTCGACCAGGTCCTTGGCCTTCAGGTCTTCGGTGGCTTGGCGGACGCTGGCCAGCAGTTCCGGCACGGAAGGCGGCGGGCTGGGCAGATCGACCTTGATGGTCTGGGGCTGGGTCTGGTTGCTCAAAGTGGATCGACTCGATAAACGTGGGGGCGATTATACGGGCAAGCCGGGGCGGCGGCATTCACGGCGTAGGGGAGCGGTACAGGCCATGCGCGGCCACGTAGTCGGCCACGGCCGGTGGCAGCAACGCCCGCCAGGGGCCACCGGCGGCGATCTGCGCACGCACGGCACTGGCCGATTCCTCGCGCAGCGGGTGATGCAGGCGCAGGATGCGCCCGGCCGGACTGGCAAACAGGGCCTGCTCGTTGTCGGCCCAGCGTCCTTCCAGCGCGCGGCCCAGTTCGCCATCCACCGAGGCCTGCAGGGGACTGCCCGGGCGCTCGGCCACCACGAAATGGGCCAGCCCGAACAGCGCCTCCCATTCGTGCCAGCGGGTCAGGCCCAGCAGGCTGTCGGCACCGACCAGCCAGGCCAGCGGCCGGCTGGGGCCCAGTTCACCGCGCAGCTCGCGCAGGGTGTCGACGGTGTAGGACGGGCGGCCCGGGAAACGCAGCGCCCGGTCCAGCTCGCGATGATCCAGCAGCAGGCCGGGTTCATCGCCGATGGCCAGCGAGAGCATGGTGAAGCGCTGGTCAGCGGTTGCACCCGGCACCGCGCGATGCGGCGGATCAGCCGCTGGCAGCATGCGTACAGCGACCTGCAGTTCGTCACGGGCAGCACGCGCGATGGCGAGGTGCCCGAGGTGCACCGGATCGAAGGTGCCCCCGTAATAGATCCGCAGGCTCATCACTCAGGCCCGCACCAGCAGGCGCACGGCACGCGGTTCGGCCACGGCTACCAGCAGGCGTTCCAGCGCCAGCCAGGCGTCGCCGTCGGCGCGCCCCTTGGCGATACGGTCGACCAGTCCGGCCTCGGCCACGAAACGTTCCCAGCGCTTGCCCTCGGGGTGCCGCTGCAGCGCACGCTTGTAGGGCGCTTGTCGCGATTCCCAGATGCCGCGCGATTTCATTTCGGCGGCCAGATTGCCGCCGCGCGCCTGTACCCGGGCCAGGCCGGCACCGGCCAACAGCTCGCGGATCACCATCGGCATCAGTGCGGCCACCGCCTCGCCTTCGCCACGCAGGCCGGCCAGCATGCGCAGCACCGCCGGCGGCTGGCCGGAGAACGTGGCCTCCAGCAGCCGGAAGACGTCATAGCGCGCGGCGTCGGCCACCAGCGCTTCCATCCGTTCCACGTCCAGTGGCTGGCCGTCGGCCAGCAGCGCCAGCTTGTCGATTTCCTGCGCGGCGGCCAGCAGGTTGCCTTCCACCCGCTCGGCCAACCGCTGCACCGCGGCAGGGTCGGCACGCAGGCCCTTGCCACGCAGGCGGCGCTCGATCCAGTCCGGCAGTTCGTGCGGCTTGATCGCCCAGGCCACCGACAGCACACCGATGCGATTGACCGCCTCGGCCCACTTGCCCTGGTGGACCTTGCTCCATTCGTTGGCGGTAATCATCAGCACCACGTCCGGTGCCGGGTTGGCGCAGAACTGGCTGATCACCTCGGCGCCATCCTTGCCCGGCTTGCCACTGGGCAGGCGTACCTCGACCAGGCGGCGGGCACTGAACAGGCTGGGCGCATTGAAACTGGCGTCGAGCTGGTTCCAGTCGAAATCGCGGCCATCGGCGTCGAACACCTCGCGCTCGCCGATACCGGCGGCGCGCGCGCGCGCACGGATGGCGTCGGCTGCCTCGAGCACGCGCAGGGTTTCCGGGCCGGCAATCAGGTAGACCGGCGCCAGCGGGGTGTCAGCGCCCTGGCTGGCCAGCTGCTCCGGACGCAGTTCCATCGTCGCGACTCAGTGCTTGGCTGCGGGAACCGGCTCGGCCGGCTCCGCGCCTTCAACCGGCTTGGCCTTCGGCGCCGTCAGGCTGCCGCCCTTCTCGATCTCGGCACGCACCACGCTGTCGATGCGGCGGATGATCGACGCGGACATTTCCCGTCGCAGCTCATCGGCCAGGATTTCGCGTTCGGTGGTGGTACCGGTGGCGTCGGTCGGCGGCGACACGTAGTCGCGCGACAGTTCGATCACCTGCTGCGGCACCAGCTCGCTGCCATCCTCGCGACGGAAGATGAAGATCACCGCATAGCGCAGGCTGTACTCCTGCGCACGGCCCTGCGAGTCGATGGCGATCGGCAGGTCACCCCAGCGTTCGGACAGCACCTGAAGCTGGGTGCTGGGCCCCTTGCTGTCCTCGGCGGCCAGCTTGGCACCGGATGCCAGCAGGCTGCGATTGAGCAGCTTGACCAGTTCACTGTAAGGCGCGGTGGAGACCACCTTCACCGGCGCCGTATCGGTCGGCAGCATCAGCTTGTTGCGCAGATGGAAACCGCAGCCGGCAAGGCCGAGGACAAGAACGAGGGCAAGCAGGATTCGGGTCATGGAGACAGTCTGGCGGAGCCGGGCGATCACGGCAACACACAGCCTGCCCGAAGCCGCGTGAATGCAGGGCCATCAAGTGCATGGCCCCGCACCGGGAAGGTACCGGCCACCGCGGGGGTGGCCGGCCCAGGATGCATCAGGCAGCGACGATGTTCACGATCTTGCCCGGCACGATGATGATCTTGCGCACCGTCAGGCCTTCCATGAACTTGGCCGCATTCGGTTCGGCCAGGGCCAGTGCTTCGACCTGCTCGCGTGCAGCATCGGCGGCCACCTCGATGGTGCCACGCAGCTTGCCGTTGACCTGCACGGCCAGGGTCAGCGCGTCGCGCACCAGCGCACCGGCGTCGGCCTGCGGGAACGGCTGGTCTTCCAGCAGCGTTTCGCCATGGCCCAGCACCTGCCACAGGGCGTGGCTGGCATGCGGGGTGATCGGGTTCAGCAGCAGCACGATGGCCTGCAGCGCTTCCTGGCGCACCGCACGCCCCTGCTCGCTGCTGTCCTCGAACTTGGCCAGCGCGTTCATCAGTTCCATCACCGCCGCGATGGCGGTGTTGAAGCTGTGGCGGCGGCCATAGTCGTCACCGACCTTGCCGATGGTCTCGTGGGTCTTGCGGCGCAGCGCCTTCTGGTTGGCGTCCAGCGCGGCCACGTCCAGCGCCGGGGCGGCGCCATCGGCCGCGTGCTTCTGCACCTGGGCCCACAGGCGGCGCAGGAAGCGCGCCATGCCGTCCACGCCGGCCTCGTTCCACTCCAGCGACTGTTCCGGCGGCGCAGCGAACATCGAGAACAGGCGCACGGTGTCGGCACCGTACTTGTCGACCATCGCCTGCGGGTCAACACCATTGTTCTTCGACTTGGACATCTTCTCGGTGCCACCGACCACCACCGGCTGGCCATCGGCGATCAGCGTGGCGCCGGTGATGCGGCCGCGCTCGTCGCGCTGCACTTCCACGTCGGCCGGGTTGATCCAGTCCTTCGAGCCGTCCGGGTTCGGGCGGTAGTAGGTCTCGGCGATCACCATGCCCTGGCACAGCAGGTTGCGTGCCGGTTCGTTGCTGTCCACCATCCGCGCGTCACGCAGCAGCTTGTGGTAGAAGCGGAAATACATGAGGTGCAGAATCGCGTGCTCGATGCCCCCGATGTACTGGTCGACCGGCAGCCAGTAGTTGCCACGCTTGTCGACCGCATCACGGGCGCCCGGCGAGGTGTAGCGGGCGTAGTACCAGCTCGACTCCATGAAGGTGTCGAAGGTGTCGGTCTCGCGCTCGGCCGCGCCGCCGCATTCCGGGCAGGTGGTCTTGCGCCATTCCGGATCGGTCTTGATCGGCGAACCGGTCCCCGAGAACGCCACGTCCTCCGGCAGCACCACCGGCAGCTGCTCTTCCGGCACCGGCACCGCACCGCACTTGTCGCAGTAGATCACCGGAATCGGGCAGCCCCAGTAGCGCTGGCGGCTCACGCCCCAGTCGCGCAGGCGATAGTTGACGCGGCGCTGGCCCTGGGCCTTGCGCTCGAAACGTTCGGCCAGCGCTTCGAAGGCGCCCTGGAAATCCAGCCCATCGAATTCGGCCGAGTTGACCAGTTCGGTCTGGCGGCTCTTGTCGCTGTACCAGTCCTGCCAGCGGGCACCGTCCCAGGTGCGCTCGTCGTCGTTGCGCGGGTCCTTCAGGGCGATGACCTGCACGATCGGCAGGCCGTACTTGTTGGCCACTTCGTTGTCGCGCTGGTCATGGCCCGGAACAGCCATCACCGCACCGGTGCCGTAGCCCATCAGCACGAAGTTGGCGACCCACACCGGCACCTTCTCGCCGGTGACCGGATGGATGGCACGCAGGCCGGTATCCATGCCGCGCTTTTCCTGGGTCTCCAGCTCGGCCTCGGACACGCCGCCCTGCTTCATTTCCGACAGCAGCGCAGCCAGTTCCGGGTTGTTCTTCGCCGCGTGCAGCGCCAGCGGATGTTCGGCGGCGATCGACACGAAGGTCACGCCCATCACGGTATCCGGACGGGTGGTGAACACGCGCAGCGGATCCAGCACGCCGCCGTCGACGTCACGCACGTCGAACTGGATTTCCAGGCCCTCGGAGCGGCCGATCCAGTTGCGCTGCATGGTCTTGACCGAGTCCGGCCAGCCGTCCAGTTCATCCAGGCCGTCCAGCAGTTCCTGGGCGTAATCGGTGATGCGCAGGAACCACTGCGGGATCTCGCGCTTCTCGACCAGCGCGCCGGAACGCCAACCACGGCCGTCGATGACCTGCTCGTTGGCCAGCACGGTCTGGTCGACCGGATCCCAGTTCACCACCGCATTGCGGCGGTAGGCCAGGCCCTTGCGCATCAGGCGGGTGAACATGCGCTGCTCGTGGACGTAGTAGTCCGGGCGGCAGGTGGCGAATTCGCGCGACCAGTCCACCGCATAGCCCATGGCCTTGAACTGGCCACGCATGTGCTCGATGTTCTTGTAGGTCCAGGCCGCCGGTGCGGTCTTGTTCTTGATTGCCGCGTTCTCCGCCGGCAGGCCGAACGCGTCCCAGCCCATCGGCTGCAGCACGTTGTGCCCAGTCATGCGCTTGTAGCGGCTGATCACGTCGCCGATCGTGTAGTTGCGCACGTGGCCCATGTGCAGCGCACCGGACGGGTACGGAAGCATCGACAGGCAGTAGTACTTCGGCTTGTCCGAAGTCTCGTCCACTTCGAAGGCACGGGTGGCGTCCCAGTACTGCTGGGCGGCGGATTCAACCTGCTGCGGGTCGTAGGCGTTGGTTTCAGCGCTGGTCATGGAACACGCGGATGCGGCGGCAAAGCGGTACAGCGTACCGCAGTGCGGCATGGGGCTCCAAACCCGGCCGCCGGCCAGTGCCGCCGCCGGCCCCCACGATCCGTCTCAGCGCGGTCGCGACAGCGGCAGCCCAACCACCAGCCACAGCGCCCAGCAGGCGAAGGCCACGCGCTGTGCCAGGGGTGCCGGCACCAGGCCCTGCAGGGCGAAGGCGGCCAGTGCCGCAAGCACCCCGCAGGCCACCAACAATCCCCCCTGGACACGCCCGTGCACCTGGCGCACGTTGAATATGCCCAGCAGCAGGGTACCGGCGACGAAGCCCAGCACCCAGATCATCCAGGCGCTGGCATGCAGCTGGCTGGCCGGCCCGTGCAGGTCGTCCACATCCAGCGGCAGCAGGCCCATCGCAGCGAATGCGAGCCCGGCCAGCAGCAGCATCTGGCTGCCGACCCGCGGTGCCCAGCCAGCCGTGGCAGGCAACCGCCGGCGCAGGCACTCGGCCACCACCCCCGCCAGCAGGCCCGGCAACACGAAGCCCAGCAGATTGAAGGCCAGCGCGTGCGGCACGCCGTGTGCGCCCAGCAGGGCCACCGGGTGGCGGGCCTGTGCATAGCCGTCCAGGCCGGCGCCGAAGCCCAGCACCGCCAGCACGAACAGCAGTGCGGCGGCGAGGCCGGACAGGCGCAACAGGGAAGGCGGGGAGGTCATGCAGGCTCCGGGAGCAACGACGGCGGGAACGACGCATTGTCGGGCATTTGCCGCAGTCCGGGTTGAGACCGGCAGCGATCGTCACCATAGAATCGGTCTCCAGATGCCAATCGATGCCTCCCCCATGACCGAGACGACCTACGTATTCGACGCCACCACTGCGACCTTCGAGGCCGAAGTCCTGCAGAAGTCGCTGCAGACGCCGGTGCTGGTCGACTTCTGGGCCACGTGGTGCGGCCCCTGCAAGACCCTGGGCCCGATGCTGGAAAAGCTGGCCGCCGAATACAACGGCGCCTTCGAGCTGGCCAAGGTCGATGTCGACAAGGAACAGCAGATCGCGGCCGCCTTCCAGATCCGGTCGGTGCCGACCGTGTTCCTGGTCAAGGGCGGCCAGCTGGTGGACGGCTTCCCGGGTGCCATTCCGGAAGGCCAGCTGCGTGAATTCCTGGCCCAGCACGGCATCGTGCCGGCCGACATTGGTGACACTGCCACCGCGGATGAAGCACCGCTGGACCCGCAGGCGCAAGTTGACGTGCTGCGTGCGCAGATCGCCGCCGAGCCGGACAAGGACGAGCTGAAGCTTGACCTGGCCCTGGCCCTGCTGCAGATCGGCGGCGTGGACGAAGCCGGCACGCTGATCGACGGCCTGCCCGCCAACCTGGCCACCGACGACCGCGCCGTGCGCGCCCGCGCCCGCCTGTCCTTTGCCGCCGCGCTGAAGGACGCCCCGGCCGCCGAGGTGCTGGACGCGCGTATCGCCGCCGATGGCAAGGACCTCAAGGCCCGCCACCTGCGCGGCGTGCAGCTGCTGCTCGGCGGCCATGACGAAGCCGCGCTGGCGCAGTTCCTGGAAATGCTGCGGATCGACCGGAGTTTCGAGGAAGGCCTGCCGCGCAAGGCGCTGATCGACGCCTTCAATGTGATCTCCGACGAGGACCTGGTCGGCCAGTACCGCCGCAGGATGGCCTCCCTGCTGTTCTGAACGGGAGCCGGGTTCGTTCAGAATCCCTGCACTGGACGCAGGCAATAATGCGCGCGATGGCGGCCGTACGGCCGCCACGATCCGTTCGGGGGGATGAGGTCGGGGCCATGGGGTCTTGCAGCTGCACCCCCGCATTGCCGGGATTGCAAAACTGTGACCTTCGTCCGCTCGCTGTCGTCTGCCATGCGCTCCAAGGGCGCCCTGTTCTGTGCCCTCCTCCTGCTGCCGGCCATCGCCGCCGCGCAGGACTGGAACTACCGGGTCCGTCCCGGCGACACCCTGTGGGACCTGGGTGGCGTGTATCTGAAACCCTCGGTGCGCTGGCAACAGCTCCAGCAGCACAACCGCATCGATAACCCCTACCGGCTGCCGCCCGGCCAGCTGCTGCGCTTTCCCATCAGCTGGCTGCGCACCGAACCGGCGCCGGCGCGGGTGCTCTCGGTCCGCGGCAAGGTCGAACTGTCCGGTGGCGACGGCAGCGCCAGCCGCGCCATCCAGGCCGGCGAGCAGCTGCACATCGGTGACACCGTGCAGACCGAGGGCGAATCCAGCGTCACGCTGGAATTTGCCGATGCCTCGCGCCTGCAGCTGCGTGAGTACTCGCGCCTGCGCCTGGACCAGCTCAGCCGCTATGGCCACACCGGCATGGTGGACACTCGCCTGCGCCTGCAGCAGGGCCGCGCCAGCAATCGGGTGACGCCCGCGCGCGGCCCGGCATCGCGCTACATCATCGATGCGCCCACCGCCACCAGCAGCGTGCGCGGCACCGTCTTCCGGGTCAGTGCCGGCGACGGTCGTGATGTCGCGGCCACCGAGGTCCTGCAGGGCAAGGTGCAGGTCGGCAATACCCATGGCCAGCGCATGGTCCAACCGGGACAGGCCACCCGCAGCGGCAGTGCAGACGCCGCACCGGACGCAGTCTCCGCACTGCTGCCGGCACCGCAGCTGCGCAACGATGAACTGCGCCTGGCCCCGTTGCCGACGCTGCTGGCATGGTCTCCGGTCACCGGCGCCGCGCATTACCGCGTTGAAGTGGTACAGGCCGCCACGCCGGAGATCCTGCTGTTCGCTGCCACCACCACCGATACCCGCCTGGCCATCGGTGACCTGCCGCCGGGCCAGCTGCGCATCCTGCTGCGCGCGGTCGATGCTCAGGGTGTGGAAGGCATCGATGCCAGCGCCGACTTCGAACTCAGCGACCAGCCGCCACCGCCGCTGACACTGGCCCCGCTGCATGGACAGACAATCAACAGCGACCGCCCGCGTTTCCGCTGGAGCCAGGCCCCCGGTGCGCGCAGCAGCGTGCTGCAGATCGCGGCTGATTCCAGCTTCGTACAGCCACTGCAGGAACTGACCAGCACCGGCACCGATCTGCGCCTGGCGCAGCCATTGCCGCCGGGCCACTACTTCTGGCGGGTCGCCTCGCGCGATGCCAACGGCCACCAGGGACGCTATGGCCAGGCGCTGCCGCTGCAACTCAGCAATGAACCGGTCGATCCTGCGCTGCAACCGCCCGAGGCCGCGCATGGTGAACTGACCCTGCGCTGGCAGGCCGGCAGCGAAGGCCAGCGCTATCGCGTCCAGGTCGACCGCCGCGGCGACTTCAAGGCACCGCTGGTCGACGAAACCGTGGCCGAACCGCAGGTCAGCTTCAAGCGTCCGTGGCGCGGCACCCTCCACGTGCGCGTGCAGTACATCGACGATGACGGCCATGCCGGCGAGTTTTCGCCTGCCCAGCAGATCGCCCTGCCGTGTCGCCTCTGCTATGGCACCGGCGGTGGTGCCTTGCTGCTGTGGCTGCTGTTGTGAGGCGCTCGCCGCTGCCTTGGTCGAAGCGGATCCTGCTGGCCATGCTGGCCGGGATACTGACCATCGTCGCCAGCCAGGGCCAATGGCTGTGGCGGCAGGACGAGGCCTCCTACGACGCGATGGTCGGCAACTGGGACTATCGACCCGACCCGAGCGTTCTGATCGTGGCCATCGACGAAGGCAGCCTGCAACGCATCGGCCAATGGCCGTGGCCGCGCTCGGTCCACGCCCGGTTGCTGGACCGCCTGACCGATGCCGGTGCAGAACGGGTCGCGCTGGACCTGATGCTGTCCGAGCCGGACCGCCGCGACAGCCGCCAGGACGAGGCGCTGGCCGCGGCCATCCGTCGCAATGGCCGGGTGGTGCTACCGGTGCTGGCCGCACCGGCAGCCGGTGATCGCATGGCCGAGGAAATGCTGCCGGTTCCGCAGATCGCGGCCAGTGCCGCCGCCATCGGCCACACCGATGTTGAAGTGGACAGTGACGGCGTCGCCCGCGGCATCTACCTGCATGCAGGCATCGGCAAGGCGCATTGGCCGGCGCTCGGGCTGGCCCTGACCGGCCTGCCCTCCGGCGCGGTGCGCGGCCTGCCCGACCCCGACCCCGAGGTGGGCTCGCCCTATCAATGGCGCCGCAACGACTACGTGCGGGTGCGCTATGCCGGCCCCCCCGAGCAGTTGCCGCAGGTTTCCTACGCAGACGTACTCGATGGCCACGTGGACATGGCGATGCTGCATGGCCGCCGCATCATCGTCGGCATGACCGCCAGCGGCATCGCGCCGCGCCTGCTGACCCCGACCACCCGCGAGTTCTGGATGAGCGGCAGCGAGTACCAGGCCAACATCGCCTCGATGCTGCTGCAGCACAAGCAGATCGAGGTGCTGCCCCGCTTCTGGCAGCACGCCATCAGTGCTGTGCTGGTGGCGCTGTGCGTGATCCTGCTCGGCCTGCGCCTGCCGTGGCTGGCGGCGTTGTGTTCGCTGCCGCTTGCCCCTCTGCTGAGCTGGCTGCTGTTGCGCACCAGCAACCTCTGGTGGGCGCCGGCCACCGCCCTGCTGGGCATCCTGCTGGTACTGCTGGCCTGGGCGATCTGGCGGATTTCGGCCTGGCACCGGCAGGCCAACCGCGACGCACTGACCGGCCTTGGCAATCGCCTGCGCTTCGAACAGGCGTTGCAGCAGGAATGCGACGCCGCGCGACGCAACGGCAAGCCACTGAGCCTGGCGCTGATCGACGTCGACCACTTCAAGCGCCACAACGACCGCCATGGTCACCAGCTCGGCGACCGCGTGCTGCGGGACGTCGCCCGGTTGATCGGCGCGCATGCTCGGCGCCCGCGCGACATGGCCGCGCGTTACGGTGGCGATGAATTCGCGCTGGTATTGCCCGATACCCCGGCCGAGGGCGCGCGGCTCGTGATCCAGGACCTGATCGACTGCGTGCGTGCGTTGCCGGCACATGGTGATGGCAGCGACGACCGGGTCACGCTCACCATCGGCGTGTTCACCCGTGTCCCGGACGGCGAGCTGCAACCGCATCATTTCGTCGAAGGGGCCGACACCGCGCTGTACCAGGCCAAAGCGAATGGGCGCGACGGGTATGTGATCGACGGCAGCGCGTGACCGGCGCCACCGGGGTGCAACATACGCATGCGAATGGTTAGACTGGACACCTCGCCCAGCGCCCCCCGGATCCGCATGAACGCCCGCCTGTTCCGCTTCGGCATCAACCTCTGGCCGCCCTTCCTGTTCACCGGCATCCACGTCACCCGCATCACCCCCGACTACCGGCAGATCGATGTCGAGCTGCGCCTTCGGCCATGGAACCGCAACTACGTTGGTACCCACTTCGGCGGCAGCCTTTTCGCGATGACCGATCCGTTCTGGATGCTCGGCCTGCTGCACATCCTCGGCCGCGACTACTACGTGTGGGACCGCGCAGGCGCCATCGACTTCCTCAAGCCCGGCCGTGGCACCGTACGCACATCATTCCGCATCGATGACGCGCTGCTGGACGAACTTCGCGCCGAGGCCGCCAGCGGCGACAAGGTGCTGCGCTGGTTCAGCAACGACGTGGTGGATGAAAGCGGCGAGGTGGTCGCACAGGTCCGCAAGCAGGTGTACCTGCGCCTGAAGCCGCACGCGCGCTGATCCTCCGCACAGGCGCTATCCTCTGGCCCCCTGCCATGGAGGCTCCGATGCGTCCCTACACCCTTGCAGCACTGCTGAGCCCCCTGCCCTGCGCGGCCCATGCACTCGACCTGCCGCCGGTGCAGTACCCGACGCTGCCGGCCCAGGCGGCCACTGCCACCGGCTTCGTGCCCGAGGGCTGGACGCTGGAGTCCAGCATCGAAGGCGATCTCGACCGGGATGGCCGCGCGGACCTGGTGCTGGTGCTGCGCCAGCAGGATCCGCGCAATGTCATCGAGCACGATGGCTTCGGCCCATCGCCTTACGACAGCAACCCGCGCATTCTCGCCGTGGCGTGGTCACGCCCGGCCGGCTATGTGCTGGCGGTGCAGGACCACCATCTGATTCCTCGGCCGGACAACCCGGTGATGAGCGACCCGCTTGAAGATGGCGGTGTCAGCATCCAGCGCGGCACGTTGAGGGTGGCGCTGTTTTCCTTCTCCAGCGCGGGAAGCTGGTCGATGGGTACCACCGCCTTCACCTTCCGCTGGCAGGACGATGCCTTCGCGCTGATCGGCTATGACCAGAACTCGGTGATGCGCAATTCAGGACAGGCCACCTCGGTGAGCGTGAATTTTTCCACGCGCAAGGTGAAGCGGACCGAGGGCAGCATCGAGGACGACAAGGAAAGCGTGCGCTGGCAGCCACTGCGCGGCAGCCGCCGCTGGACGCTGCAGACCGTTGGTGATGGCTGGGTGTTCGATCCGCAGGCCGGCGGCGACTGACCCGCCGCTCAGTCGCGGGCAGCGGCGGTTGGGGCGGCGCCGGCCGCCAACGGCACCGACAGCCACGGGCTTTCGTCGTTGCCGCGGGTGGGCGAGCGACGCGGTACCTGCAGGGAACGCCCGTTGGCGGACAGCTGTGGCGCCCGCACCGGCGAGGCAAACTGCGCCGGCAACCGTTGCAGCGCCTCCACCGGGTCCCCCGCCTGCTGCCGCAGCCAGCGTTGCGCGCCCAGCAGGCGCAGCATCGCCGCGGCATCCTGGGTGCGCGACGAATAGGCGGGATAGACCGGGCCAGCGATGTCGGTCAGCACGCAGCCCATCACGTTCGACAGGCACCCGAAGTCATGCTGCAGCGGCGCCGCTACCGGCAGCGGGCGGTCCGCCTCCAGTGCCGCGGTCGCTGCCGCCCCACAGGCCCAGCCCAGATTGCCCGCCACGCGCGCCAGCGTACTACTGCGGTCCAGCACCAGGACCCCGCCAAATTCCTGGGCCGAAGACGCGATTGCCGCGCGGCTCATCGCGTACTCGCCCTGCATTGCACGGCACAGGCTCTGCTCGTCGGCCCGCATCGGCTGCATGGCGCGTTCGCATTCGGCCGGCAGCGGGTGGTCGGCAGGCAGTTCCACCAGCATGTCGGCCAGCAGCTGCGCATTGGCCTGCACCAGGCTGGCGCCGATGATGCTCTCGACCAGATAGCTGCCACCGGGCACCAGCCGACGACCCAGCTGCAGGCCACGGCAGCTGCCACGCAGCGCGCCATCGATGTCCCCCTGCACATAGGCCAGTGCGCGTGCACTGGTGGCATCGAGCATCAACCCGTAGGTCGGCAGCGGCACCATGATGCCGTCGCCCTTCGGTCTGAACGGCGACACGAAGTGGTCCGCTTCGGCCAGCGCGTCCAGCCGTGCGTGCAGCTGGCGATGGCCGGCATGGGCCTCGGCAAACCGCTGCGGATCGGCCCGCACCTGTGCCAGGCAGTCGCGGGCGCTGGGCCCGCAGCTGGCGGACGCCCGCGCGCGCAGTTCGGCGTGGTTCGCCGCAAGGTGAGACGGGGTGAGGTTGCCACCGCGCGGGTCGGCCTCCCAGCGCCGCACATCCTCGGCCAGCGCCTGCTCGCGCTGACCGGCATCCAGGTCGTCAAAGGCCAGTGTCCACAACAGCGGATAGCCATTGCGCCCGTTCGCCGGCAGCCGCGCCTCCAGCCGTTGCTGCGCCTGCAATCGCGATTCCGGCACCGGCCACATGCGTGAGGCACACCACACCACGATGGCCAGCACCAGCAGGCCCGCCAGGGTCCACCCCAGTCCGCGCAGAATCTTCAACACAGCTTCCCTTCCATGGCTCGTTGCCGCAGTCGATCCGCCAGCGTAATCGACCGGCAGTGACCGCTACAATGCGCACATGTCGCTCGAAGCCCCCGCCCTGGTCCCCCGCCCTTCCCTGCAGCGCCTGTTCCTGACCGGCCTGCTGACCCTGCTGCCGATCTGGCTCACCTGGGTCGTGGTCAAGTTCGTGTTCGTACTGCTGTCGGGCATCTCCAGCCCGCTGGTGGTGCCGCTGTCCGAACAGATCGCAACCAGTTTCCCGCACTATCTGGGCTGGGTCCGCGCCGAGTGGATCCAGGACACCATCGCCCTGCTGGCCACCCTGCTGGTGATCCTGGCGGTGGGCGTGGCCAGCCGCCGCGTGCTGGGCCAGCGCCTGCTGCGCTGGGTCGGCGCGGTGATCAAGCGCATCCCGCTGGCCAGCATCATCTACGACAGCGCCAAGAAACTGCTGGACATGCTGCAGACCGAGCCGGGCAGCACCCAGCGCGTGGTGCTGATCGACTTCCCGCACCGCGACATGAAGTCGGTCGGTCTGGTCACCCGCGTGATCAAGGAACACGGCACCGACCGTGAGCTGGCCGCGGTGTATGTGCCGACCACGCCGAACCCGACCTCGGGCTACCTGGAAATCGTGCCGGTGGAGCTGCTGACGCCCACCGACTGGACCGTTGACCAGGCGATGAGCTTCATCATTTCCGGCGGCGCCGTCGCACCGTCCAGCGTGCCGTTCACCCGCGCCGGCGAACGCGCCGAATGACCGCAGCGCCGATCGAGCGCCCGCTGCAGGACCGCGCGGTGCTGCTGTTCATCGTGCTGGCCGCGTTCTTCTGCGGCAATGCGGTGCTGGCCGAGCTGATCGGCGTGAAGATCTTCGCGCTGGAAGATACCCTCGGCATCGATCCGCTGAACTGGAACCTGTTCGGCCAGACCGGCTCGCTCAGCTTCACCGCCGGCACCCTGCTGTGGCCGGTGGTGTTCATCATGACCGACACCATCAACGAGTTTTTCGGCAAGCGCGGCGTGCGCTTCATCTCGTGGCTGGCCGTGGTCCTGATCGCCTATGGCTTCCTGTTCGCCTTCGCTGCGATCTCGCTGGCGCCGGCCAGCTGGTGGGTCACCTCGATGGACCGCCACGGCGTTCCGGACTACCAGGCCGCGTTTGCCGCCGTGTTCGGCCAGGGCATGTGGACCATTGCCGGTTCGCTGGTGGCCTTCCTGCTCGGCCAGCTGATCGACGTGGCAGTGTTCCACCGCATCCGCCAGGCCACCGGCGAGCGCCACGTGTGGCTGCGTGCGACCGGATCCACCGCGATCTCGCAGGTGGTGGACAGCTTCGTGGTGATCTGGATCGCCTTCGTGCTGGGCCCGCAACACTGGCCGACCTCGCTGTTCCTTGCGGTCGCCAGCGTCAACTACGTGTACAAGATGGGTTTTGCGATTGCCTTGATTCCGCTGCTGTACCTGATGCGGCGTGCGATCACCCGCTATCTGGGCGCAGACAGGGCGGCCGCGCTGCGGGCCGCCGCCGCGGCTGACTGAAGCCCCAGCGCCACCAAGCTGACTGCGCCTTCACGCTGGCCGTACGCGCGCGGATCGTGCAAGCTCCACGGTCTGTGTTCCACGGAAGCTTCTTGATGCCGTATTCCCCCCGCGTGCTGGCCGCTGCCATTGCTGCGTTGTTCCTGTTCAGTGCCGTGCCGCCGGCCGAAGCAGCGAAGAAGAAGGCCAGCCGCCCTGCCGCTGCGCAGACCCGCCAAGCCGCCAAGCCCAAGGCCAGGCCCACCCGTGCCACCGCACCGGCCCGTGGCAGTTCGACGCGCCGCGCTGCGCCGCGTCCGGTCGCACCGGCCCGTGCCGTGCCCAAGCAGGTACAGCTGGAGCGCCTGTACGACGAGTACTGGGATGCCTCGATGCGGTTGAACCCGCTGCAGGCCACGTTCCAGGGCGAACCGCGCTACAACGACCAGCTGCCCAACATCCTGTCCGCCACCTGGCGCCAGCAGTCGCACGACTTCACCACACAGTGGCTGGGCAAGGTCGAAAAACTCGGCAGCGACGGCCTGCAGGGCCAGGACCTGCTCAGCTACGAGATCTTCGTACGCGACGCGCGCGCCTCGCTGGCTGCCGAGCGTTACCCAAGCTGGATGATGCCGATCAGCCAGTACTACAACATCGGCAGCATCATGGCGATCCTCGGCTCCGGCGCCGGCGCGCAGCCGTTCAACACCGTGCAGGACTACGACACCTGGTCGCGCCGCTCGCTCGGCATTCCCGAACTGTTCGACCAGGCCATCGACAACATGCGCCAGGGCATGAAGGCCGGCGTGGTGCAGCCGCGCGACCTGATGGAAAAGGTGCTGCCGCAGCTGGATGCGGTGATCACGCCGACCGCTGAAGAGAGCATCTTCTGGTCGCCGATCCGCACGATGCCGAACACGATTGCAGCCGAAGACAAGGCGCGCATCAGCGCCGAATACAAGCGCATGATCGAGCTGCGCATCATGCCGGCCTACCGCGCCCTGCGCGGCTTCATCGCCACCGAGTACCTGCCGGCCACGCGCGCCAGCAGCGGCATGGGCGCGCTGCCCGACGGCCAGGCCTGGTATGCCAACCTGATCGTGCAGACCACCGCCAGCGACCAGACCGCCGCACAGCTGCACGCGCTGGGCGAACAACGCGTACAGGAACTGCAGGCACAGATCGCCACGGTGATGAAGGACGCGAAGCTGCGCGGCACGCCGACCAAGCTGCTGCGCAGCATGCGTAACGATCGCCAGTTCCAGTACAGCGATGCCAATGCCCTGATCAGCCGCTACCGCCAGGTGCAGCAGCAGGTCAACGCGCGTCTGCCTCAGGTGCTCGATACGCTGCCGAAGTCCGCACTGGAAGTGCGTGCGGTGGAACCGGAACGTGCGCTCACCGCCGCCGCGGCAGCCTATCAGCCGTCGCCGGCCGGGCAGCCGGGCGTGCTGTACATCAACACCCGCGACCTGCCCAGCCGCAAGCGCTGGAGCGTGCCGGTGCAGTACCTGCATGAAGCGATTCCCGGCCATCACGTGCAACTGGGCCTGCAGCAGGAACTGGCCAAGCTGCCACGCTTCCGTCGCCTCGGTGGCGATCTTGCGTTCGTCGAAGGCTGGGGCCTGTACGCCGAGACGCTGGGTGAAGACCTCGGCGTCTACACCGATCCCTACGACCGTATCGGCTACCTGTACTCACGCCTGCTGCGCGCCGCGCGCGTCGTCGCCGACACCGGCGTCAATGCACAGGGCTGGAGCAAGCAGCAGGCCGTGGCCTACCTGCAGAAGACGGTGGACATGAGCAGCGATGATGCCAACGCTGAAGTCGAGCGGATCATGGCCCAGCCCGGCCAGGCACTGTCGAACGTCGCTGGCCTGACCACCATCGTTGCCCTGCGCGACAAGGCCAAGGCACGCCAGGGTGCAGCCTTCGATCTGCGCCGGTTCCATGCCGAACTGCTGAAGGACGGCTCAATGCCGCTGGACGTGCTGGACCGCAAGATGGAGCGCTGGATGGCGCAGCCGGCCAGCGCTGCACCCACCCCTTCACCCTGACCCTTCCGGAGCCGCCATGCGCCCTGCCGTCGTCCTGTTCGCCGTCGTGCTGGGCCTGCTGCCGCTGGCCACCTCCCCCGCACCGGTGCTGACCCCACCGGATGCGGGTATCGACGGCCTGATGCAGGCCTACGATGGCCAGGTACCCGGCGCCGCAGTGCTGGTACTGCACGACGGGCAACCGGTGTTCCGTCGCGGCTATGGCCTGGCGGTGGTGGAAGACGGTACTGCCGTGACCGCCGCCAGCAACTTCCGGCTGGCCTCGGTCAGCAAGCAGTTCACCGCTGCGGCGGTGCTGCTGCTGGTGGAAGACGGCCGGCTCGGGCTGGACCAGCCGGCGCGGCGCTGGCTTCCGGAACTGCCGCAGGCCGCAGCGGCCATTACCCTGCGCCAGCTGCTGTCGCACACCAGCGGCCTGCTCGACTACGAAGACCTGATGGACCCGGCGGACACACGGCAGGTACACGATGCCGATGTGCTGGCCCTGCTGTCGCGCGAGAACCGCCTGAACTTCGCACCCGGTACGCAGTACCGCTACAGCAACAGCGGATATGCACTGCTGGCACTGATCGTGGGGCGCGCTTCCGGCCAGGATTTCGCCGCCTTCCTGCAGCGGCGCATCTTCGCGCCGCTGGGCATGGCCCACACCGTGGCCCACCAGGACGGTATTGATACGGTGGCCGCACGTGCCTATGGCTACAGCTGGATCGACGGCCGCTGGCAGCGCACCGACCAGAGCACCACCAGCGCCGTGCTCGGCGACGGCGGCATCTATTCCTCGCTGGACGATCTCGCCCGCTGGGATGCCGCGCTGTATGACGACCGCCTGCTGTCGAAGGCATCGCGTCGCGCGATGTTCAGCCCGGCCACGACCACATCGGAACCGGACGTGCCGCATTACGGCTTCGGCTGGCGCCTGAACGGCCCGGTGCAATGGCACAGCGGCGAGAGCATCGGCTTCCGCAACGTGATCGTGCGCCACCCGGAAAAGCACCTGACCGTGATCGTGCTGACCAACCGCAACGACCCCGAACCCTATCCGCTGGCGCTGAAGATTGCCCAGCGCTGGCTGGACACCCTGCAATGACTGCCGCTTCCGACGCCCTGCTGGGCATCCACCACGCCGCACTGATCTGCAGCGACTACGCGCGTTCGAAGGACTTCTACGTACGGATCCTCGGCCTGCGCGTACTGGCCGAGAACCACCGCGCCGCGCGCGACTCCTGGAAGCTGGACCTCGCGCTGCCCGATGGCAGCCAGCTGGAGTTGTTCTCCTTCCCCGCGCCGCCGCCCCGGCCCAGCCGCCCCGAAGCCCAGGGCCTGCGCCACCTCGCGTTCCGGGTCGCCGCGCTGGAGCCGTTCATCGAACGCCTGGCCAGCCACGGCGTGGACTGCGAACCGATCCGCGTGGACGAATACACCGGCCGCCGCTTCACCTTCTTCGCCGATCCGGATGGTCTGCCGCTGGAGCTGTACGAAGTCGATTGACGCCCCCGGGGGTCAGAACCCTTTTCCGACGGAAAAGGGATCTGACCCCGCCGCCGCCACCGGAAACGCCATCCACGCATGGCGTGGATCTACGTGTCGACCAAGGTCGACAC
This sequence comes from Stenotrophomonas sp. SMYL89, assembly GCF_036319985.1. Classification (NCBI taxonomy): domain Bacteria; kingdom Pseudomonadati; phylum Pseudomonadota; class Gammaproteobacteria; order Lysobacterales; family Lysobacteraceae; genus Stenotrophomonas; species Stenotrophomonas sp. SMYL89. The sequence continues at coordinate 185,723 of NZ_JAWIRW010000009.1, forward strand.
CCACCAAGAGCAGGCCGAGCCATTCCGACAGATTGCGGAGACCTGTCGAAGGCGGGGCACTGTGGGTTTGCGGGGTGTGAGCCGCATGGATGCGGCGACCAAGCCCCCAGGGACGGGTTTACGGCGGCCCCGCAAACCCACAGTGCCCCGCCATCCCCCAGCAAGTCCGCTTTTGCTGTTGCTTCGGCTGTTGCCGTTGCCTCTGCGGGTGCAGGGCGCAGCCCTGCAAAGCCCCCCCCTTCCCCATACCCCGCCGAATGGGTATACAGTCGACCCGTACCGGCATCGTGCCGGAATGAACCCTGGGAGGGGACCATGCGCAAGACCTTCAAGACCCTGCTGCTGGCATTGCCGCTGTGCCTGGCCGCGCTCTCGGCGCAGGCCGCCGATGGCGCCGCCGGCCGCTGGAAGACCATCGACGACAAGACCGGCAAGGTGAAGTCGATCGTCGAGATCACCCAGGCCGCCAACGGCACCCTGACCGGCAAGGTGGTCGACATCCTGCACTCGGACAAGGGCCCGAACCCGGTCTGTGACGGCTGTGAAGGCGCCAACAAGAACAAGCCGGTGAAGGGCATGACCATCCTCTGGAACTTGAAGGCCGACGGCGCCAACAAGTGGTCCGGCGGCACCATCCTCGATCCGGCCAATGGCAAGACCTACAAGTCGAAGATGGAATTGCAGCCCGGCGGCACCAGGCTTGACGTGTCCGGCTGCATCGCCTTCATCTGCCGCGCGCAGACCTGGCAGCGCGAATAAGCGCCCCGGCCCCCGCTTCATCCCCGTGACCCGGCCCCGGCCGGGTCACCTCGTTGCGGGCATGCGATACTCTGCGGTTCCCCTCGGCTTCACCCCGCGACCATGACCCGTACCGCGCTCGTCACCACCGCCCTGCCCTACGCCAACGGCCCGCTGCACCTGGGCCATCTGGTCGGCTACATCCAGGCCGACATCTGGGTGCGTGCGCGGCGAATGAGCGGCGGCAAGGCCTGGTTCGTCTGCGCCGACGACACCCACGGCACGCCGATCATGCTGGCTGCGGAAAAGGCCGGGGTCACCCCGGAAACCTTCATCGCCAACATCCAGGCCAGCCACGAACGTGACTTCGCCGCGTTCGGCGTCGCCTTCGACCATTACGACTCGACCAATTCGGCGGCCAACAAGGCGCTGACCGAGCAGTTCTACCTGAAGCTGGAAGCGGCCGGCCACATCAGCCGTCGTTCGGTGGCGCAGTTCTACGACCCGGCCAAGGGCATGTTCCTGCCCGACCGCTACGTCAAGGGCATCTGCCCGAACTGCGGCAGCCCCGACCAGTACGGCGACAACTGCGAAGTGTGCGGCGCCACCTATGCGCCGACCGACCTGAAGGAGCCGCGTTCGGTGATCTCCGGTGCCACGCCGGAAATGCGCGATTCGGAGCACTTCTTCTTCGAGGTGGGCCACTTCGACGCGTTCCTGCGCGAATGGCTGGCCGGCGACGTCGCCCTGCCGGGCGTGAAGGCCAAGCTCGGAGAATGGCTCAATGCCGAAGGTGGCCTGCGCGCGTGGGACATCTCGCGCGATGCGCCGTACTTCGGCTTCCAGATTCCCGGCCAGCCGGGCAAGTACTTCTATGTCTGGCTGGACGCGCCGATCGGCTACCTGTCCAGCTTCCAGACCCTGTGCGGCAGGCTCGGCGAGGACTTCGAAGCGCACCTGCGCGCCGGTACCAGCACCGAGCTGCACCACTTCATCGGCAAGGACATCGTCAACTTCCACGGCCTGTTCTGGCCGGCGGTGCTGCACGGCACCGGCCACCGCGCGCCGACCCGCCTGCACGTCAACGGCTACCTGACCGTGGACGGCGCCAAGATGAGCAAGTCGCGCGGCACCTTCGTGATGGCGCGCACCTTCCTCGACGCCGGGCTGGAACCGGAAGCGCTGCGTTACTACTACGCCGCCAAGTCCGGCGGTGGCGTCGACGATCTCGACCTGAACCTGGGTGACTTCATCGCCCGCGTCAACGCCGACCTGGTCGGCAAGTTCGTCAACCTGGCCAGCCGCTGCGCCGGCTTCATCAGCAAGCGCTTCGACGGCCAGCTGGCCGCGCAGCTCCCCGATGCGGCGCAGTACCAGCGCTTCGTCGACGGTCTGGCGCCGATCCGTGAAGCCTACGAGCGCAATGACCCGGCTGCAGCGATCCGCCTGACCATGACCCTGGCCGACGAAGCCAACCGCTACATCGACGACGTCAAGCCGTGGGTGATCGCCAAGCAGGAAGGCGCCGACGCGCAGCTGCAAGCGGTGTGCAGTCAGGGCCTGAATCTGTTCCGCGTGCTGGTCACCGCGCTGAAACCGGTGCTGCCGGCCACCGCCGCGCAGGCCGAGGCCTTCCTGGCCGCGCCGGTGAACGACTGGACCGAACTGGCGCAGCCGCTGCTGGGCCACCGCATCACCGACTACACCCCGCTGTTCACCCGTATCGACCCGAAGAAGATTGACGCCATGATCGACGCCTCCAAGGACACCCTGCAGCCGGCCGCTGCCGCCGCCCCCGCCGCCAAGACCGAAGCGGTCAAGCCGGCCGCACCGGCACCGGCCAAGGAAGAAGCCAAGGGCGCCGACGCCCCGACCTACATCGGCATCGACGATTTCGCCAAGCTCGACCTGCGCATCGGCAAGGTGCTGGTCTGCGAGTTCGTGGACGGTTCGGACAAGCTGCTGCGCTTCGAACTGGATGCCGGTGAACTGGGCAAGCGCCAGATCTTCTCCGGCATCCGTGGCAGCTACGGCGAGCCGGAGAAGCTGGTCGGCCGCAGCGTGGTGTTCATCGCCAACCTGGCCCCGCGCAAGATGCGCTTCGGCCTGAGCGAAGGCATGATCCTGTCGGCCGGTTTCGACGGTGGCGCGCTGGCGCTGCTGGACGCCGACAGCGGCGCACAGCCGGGCATGCCGGTCCGCTGAAGCCTGCAGCGGGCGTGGTTGCGGCCGCGCCCGCCGGCGGCACCGGCCACGGGGCAACGCGATGGGAGGCAACGGAATGGAACTGGCGCTGTTCGACTTCGACCACACCGTGACCACCTGCGATACCTACGGCCGTTTCCTGCGCCGCGTGGCCACCGCCGAACAACTGGCGCAGGCGTGGTGGAAGGTCGGCCCGTGGCTGCTCGCGTACAAGCTGAAGCTGATCTCGGCCGAACGCATCCGCGCGCGCGTCACCCGCCTGACCTTCAGCGACCGCCACAGTGACGACATCGCCACCCTGGCCGCCGGCTTCTCGCGCGAATTCCTGCCCGACGTGGTGCGCCCGGAAATGCTGGAGCAGATCCGCTGGCACAAGGAACAGCAGCACACCGTGGTCATCGTGTCCGGCTCGCTGGACCTGTACCTGCGGCCGTGGTGCGAGCAGCTGGGCCTGCAGTTGATCTGCAACCGGCTGGAAAGCCAGGACGGCCGCCTGACCGGTCGCTATGCCGGTGGCGACTGCGGCCCACGCAAGGTCGAGCACATCCGTCGCCAGTTCGATCTGTCGCGCTACGTGCGCATCCATGCCTACGGTGACAGTTCCGAAGACAAGCCGATGCTGGCGCTGGCCCACGAGCGCTGGTTCCGCGGCAAACCCCTGAAGTAACCCAACGCGCAGCCTTCGCCACGCATGAGCCTGATCCCGCCCCTGACCGAACGCCTCGACCGCCTGCTGCCACAGACCCAATGCGGGCAATGCGGCTACGACGGTTGCCGCCCGTATGCGCAGGCGATGGCGCGTGGCGAGGCAGGCGTGGACCGCTGCCCACCGGGTGGCGATGCCGGTGCACGCGCGCTGGCCCAGGTGTTGGGCATACCGGCGATTCCATTCGATCGCTCGCGCGGCGAGCACAAGGCGCCGCAGGTGGCGTTGATCGTGGAAGCCGACTGCATCGGTTGCACCAAGTGCATCCAGGCCTGCCCGGTGGACGCCATCGTCGGCGGCGCCAAGTATATGCACACGGTGATCGCCGACCTGTGCACCGGCTGCGAGCTGTGCATCCCGCCTTGCCCGGTGGACTGCATCGAGCTGGTACCAGCGTAGCCACCGGACCAACCGGCGGAGCGGCGGAGCGGCGGGGTAGAGTCGACTGTTAGTCGACTGCTCTTCGTTCCGGCGGCGCAAAACCCCGCGCTGCGCGCGACAGTCGACCAACAGTCGACTCTACCCCCTCCTCCACTGCTGGGAGGTGACCCTGCCGTTACGGCACTGCCGCCGTCACTACGATCTCGACCTTCCACTCGGCGTGGGCCAGCTTGGCCTCGACCGTGGCGCGCGCCGGGGTCGCACCCTCCACCACCCACTCATCCCATGCCTTGTTCATGCCGTCGAAGTCGGCCATGTCGGCCAGGAACACTTCGGCGCGCAGCACATGCTGGCGATCACTGGCCACCAGCGCCAGCAGCTTGTCGATCTCCGCCAGCACCTGCCGGGTCTGCCCGGTGATGTCCTGGCTGGTGTCTTCCGGAATCTGGCCGGAGAGGTAGGCGACCTTGTTGTACACGGTCATTTCGGACATGCGCGGTCCGACGTCGTAACGCTCCATCATGGGCGTGGCTCCTGCGGGTGATCAGGCCTGCATTGTCCTCCAAACCGGTCAACGATGGGTGCAGGGCAGCCGTCCACGCACGCTCACTACCGGCTTCCGACAGCGGCGCTGGTCAAATGCCAGCGACAGGCGCACGATGCGCCACGGCTGCATTGACACCACCCTCGCCCTCCCTGACGCACGCTTGCGCCGATGACCGAAACCACCGCTCCCGCCACCGCTCCCTCCACCCCGGCATGGAAGCGGGTCCTCACCATCGTTGTCCCGCTGCTGATCCTTGCGCTGGCGCTGCACGGCCTGGCCAACGAGTTCGATGAGAACGGCTACCGCGCCATCCGCCATGCCTTCCACCAGCTCAGTGGCACGCAGATCGCGCTTACTGTCGTGCTGGGCCTGGCCAGCTATGCCTGCCTGATCGGTTTTGATGCCATCGGCCTGCGCCGCAGCGGTATCCACGTGCATCCGGCGCGCATCGGCATTACGGCGTTCCTGGCGCACACGCTCGGCCAGACCGTGGGCTTTGCCGCGCTCACCGGCGGTGCGGTGCGCCTGCGCGGCTACCGCACCGCCGGCCTGGACCTGGCGCAGATCGGCCAGGTCGTGCTGATGAGCACGCTCGGCTTCGTATTCGGCGCCTGGCTGCTGATCAGCGTGGCGCTGTGCATGGAACCGGCGGCCGCGGCACTTGCACTGCCACTGGACCCGGATGCGGTGCGCGTGGTCGGCATCGTCGCGCTGCTGGCCTATGCGGCCACCCTGCTGCTGGTCGGCCGCGATGGGCGTCAGTTCAGCGTGTTCGGCCATGCGCTGTGGCTGCCCGACCGCCGCACCATGATCGGCGTCACCGTGCTCAGCGTGATCGAACTGGTGCTGGCCAGCGCCGCGTTCTACGTACTGCTGCCGGACTCGACGCCGACCGGCCTGCCCGGCTTCGTTGGCCTGTACCTGGTCGCGGTGCTGGCCGGACTGGTTTCGACCGTGCCCGCCGGACTCGGCGTGTTCGAATGGAGCCTGCTGAAGCTGCTGCCACAGGTCGCACCGGCTGCGGTGCTGGCTGCGGCGTTGATCTACCGCGTCACTTACTACGTGCTGCCGCTGCTGTTGGCAACCCTGCTCGCGCTGGCTCCGGCGCTGCGGCAACCGCTGCAGGCCAGTGCCGGTGCAACCCGTGCCGGCTGGAACGCATTGCGGCCGTGGCTTCCGCAGATCATCGCGCTGGCAGTGTTCAGCATCGGTGCTGCACTGGTCATCGACGGCACGTTGCCCACGCCGCGCCGCCACCTGGTCAACGCATCACTGCCGATCCTGGAGACGTCCCATCTGATCGGCAGCCTCAGCGGCGTCGCCCTGTTGCTGATCGGCCAGGGCCTGGCCCGGCGCAGCCATGCCGCATGGATGCTGGCGATGGCCGTGTGCGTGATCACCCCATTGCCGCTGTGGCTGCGCGGTGGCCAACCGTTGATCGCGGTGTCCGCGCTGCTGGTGGCGATGGCGCTGTGGGCCGCACGCCGCGAGTTCTATCGCCAGGGCGCGCTGCTGGATGAAGCCTGGTCGTGGCCATGGCTGCGCAACCTCGGCCTGGTACTGGTGGCAGTCACCTGGCTGTTGTTCTTCACCTACAGCCATGTCGAATACCAGAACGAGCTGTGGTGGCAGTTTGCGATATCCGGCAACGCACCGCGCGCACTGCGTGCGCTGCTGGTGGTGGCCATCGCACTGGTGATGTTCGGGCTGGCCCGGCTGCTGCACAGCACCCGCAGCCCGCTGCCACCGGCCGACGAATCCACGTTGCAGTCACTGGCCCCGGTCCTGGCCGGTGCCACCGACACCCAGGCCTGCCTGGTGCTGACCGCCGACAAGGCGGTGCTGCGCGATGACGCGAAGCAGGGCTTCGTGATGATGCAGCGCTACGGCGGATCGCTGATCGCGATGGGCGATCCGGTCGGCCCGCCCGAGGTCGCGCGCGCGCTGATCTGGCGCTTCCGCGAGGAAGCCGACCGGCTCGGCCTGCGCCCCGTGTTCTACCAGATCGGCGAGACCTACTGGCAGACCTATCTCGACCTGGGCCTGGGCCTGGTCAAGCTGGGCGAGGAAGCGATCGTGCCATTGCACGACTTCGGCCTGGAAGGCCGCGAACGCGCCGACCTGCGCCAGGCCTGGAACCGCGGCAAGCGCGGCGGCCTGTCGTTCCGCGTGGCACCGGTGGAAGAGGTTCCCAGCCTGCTTCCGCGCCTGCACGCGATCTCCAACGCGTGGCTGGAAGACAAGGCCGGCGACGAGAAGGGTTTCTCGCTGGGCAGCTACGATCCGGATTACCTGGCGCGCTTCCCGGTGGCACTGGTCGAAGCCGAGGGCCAGATCGTGGCATTCGCCAACCTGTGGCAGGCACCGGCCGGTGCCGAGCTGTCGGTGGACCTCATGCGCCACGTCAACGAGGCCCCGAAGGGCACGATGGACTTCCTGTTCATCGAGCTGTTCCTGTGGGGTCGTGCACAGGGCTATGCGCGTTTCTCGCTGGGCATGGCGCCCCTGTCCGGGCTGGCCCAGCACCGCCTGGCTGGGCGCTGGAACCGGCTGGCCGGCCTGCTGGCGCGGCATGGCGAACGCTTCTATGGATTCAGTGGCCTGCGCCGCTTCAAGTCGAAGTTCGACCCGCAGTGGCGACCGCGCTATCTGGCTGCGCCGGGCGGCATGCACCTGCCGGCGGCGCTGCTGGATGCCACGCGGCTGATCTCGCTGGACCCGAGGCGGAACTGACGCCCCGACCCGCCGGGCATGGCCCGGCGCAACCGGCTCGCTCTGGTGGGTGCGAACCGTTGGTTCGCACGCCCTCCGCTTTACGCGCCGCCCTTGAGGATCACTTCGGCCAGGCGGTCGTAATCACCATTGAAGTGATGGTCGCCCGGCAGCTTCACCTTCTGCACGCCGTCGTTGGCCGGCAGGCCGGGGCACAGCGCGTCGTCATCCTTGTCGCCATACACGCAGAGGGTCTTCGCCGCCGGCAGCTTCGCCACTTCCGGCGCGATCGGCAGGCCGTCGCCGCCCCCCCCCAGCCAGTTGCTGACATGGAATTCGAAGTCAGCCTTCCTGCCCACCGACAGCAGCACGATACGGTCCAGCGCGTCACGGGTGCCGGCATCAAGCTGGTTGACGGTGGCCGGCAGCACGTCGGCGCCCTGCGAGAAACCAATCAGCATCACCTTGTCGCGATGCCACTGCTGGCGGTAGTGATCGATGATCTTCTGCAGGTCAGTGGCGAAGCCCTTCGGCGTGCGCTCGCTCCAGAAGTAGCGCAGCGAGTCGATGCCGACCACGGCCACGCCATGCTCGTTGAGCGACGATGCCACGTCCTTGTCCAGGCCGGCCCAGCCGCCATCGCCGGAAACGAACACGGCCAGCGTGTCGCCATTACCGGCGGCAGGCACCTCCACCACGGGCAGGCCCTTCAGCGCGGCCGGAGGCGGTGCCAGGCTGACGCCCACCTGCGCGCCCATCACCCGCGCCGCCGCCACCAGGCCCGGTGAAGCATCGCCGCGTGCGGTGCGCTTGAACTCGCGTGCCATCGCCACCTGCTGCACGAAGCGGCTGGCCTCGCCAACCTTGCAGCCATGGTCGCCGGCGGCGCTCAGCCACGGGAAATTCAACTCGGCAGGCTGCAGCTTGTTGTGCTTCACACCGTCGCCGCAGACCATGCGCTCGTGGCTGTGCTCCGGGCAGAAGCCGGTGGTCAGCAGGCCAGCGAACACTTGGGTGTCGGCCTGTGCGGCCAGCGTGTAGGCCATCTCGGCGCCTTCGCCATCACCACCGACCAGCGGCAGGTGGTAGCCGGGCAGATGCAGGGAGGCCTGCAACCAGCGCGAGAAGTTCTCGACGTCGCCGGAACCGAACGAACAGGTCGGATCACCCTCGCGCTTGAGCACGCTGCGCAGGTGCGCGATGTCCACCGCAGCGACCATCGCGCCATCGGCACGCAGGGCCTCGATCGGAAGGCGGCTGGTATCACCACCGGCGGTGGGTTCATGGAACCAGATCACCACCCGCTGCGGCGTACCGGCCGGCATGTGTACCGGAATCTGCTCGAACCGCCCATGGCTGAACTGCTGCACGTTGGCCGCCGCCATTGCCGGCAGCGCTGCCAGCGCCAGAACCACACCCATTGCCCTGCCCAGCCCTGCACGCTTCATATCGCATCCCCGATGGAATGCGCACACGATACGCCGCCGCCGCGTGCACGGCACGTACCGGCGCAGGCCGTTGGGGATTCAGTGGGCCGCGGTACGGCGGCTGCGCCGGTACAGCGCCAGGGCCAGGTACAACAGCCAGCCCACGATCACGACGATCACCGCCTTCTGGCCCAGCCCGCGCGGCGGGCCGGCGCGCCACAACACGTGCAGCCACAGCAGTACGAACGCCAGCCAGGCCCAGCCCCAGAGCAGGCCGGCGGCGGATTGCCAGCCCGGTTCACGGCGCAGGTACCAGGCCTGCAGCAGCATGCCCACGCTGGCACACAGGAACGCGGTGTTGGCCGCCACCCCATGGATGAACGGTGCAAGCAGCGGAGTCGCTTCAGGCAACCAGCTGTCACCGATGGCGACCGTCGCCAGCCCCAGTGCAGAGACAGTGAACAACAGCGGCGCCGCCGCACTGCGCCGAGGGCCGATGCTGCCGCGATACAGCGCAATGCCGAGAACCGCGATGGCCAACGCCAGCAGGCAGTATGCAGCGCGCAGCGCCAACCCCCACGGCCCGTGCAGGTAGAGGCTGAGCGTGGCCCGCACCCAGTCCAGATCGCTGCGTGCGAACTGGGTCCACAGCGCGGTGGCGACGAACAGCAGCAACGCCACCAGTGCCAGCACTGCCGCCGGGCGTGCGCGGCTCATGGCGTTGCCTCCGGATGCCGTGCCTTCCATTCGGCCAGCGCCTTGCGATAGCGCTGCAGCTCATCGGCATACAGATCCAGCACGCACAGCGGACAACCGCTGCCACAGCACTCGTTGGGACCGGGCTCTTCGGGGGGCAGCGGGCGGGGATCGGGATCAGGGACGGACACAGTCGGAAGCGGCAATCGGTGGAAGCAGGCCCCAGTGTACCGGGCCGGCTCAGCGGGCCAGCTGCCGGCGCAGGTTTTCCCGCGCGGCCGCGTCCAGGCGCTGGTGGAAGAAGTCGCTGAGGAAGATGCGCGGCGCACGCAGCAGCCCCTGCAGGAAACGGCGACGCCCGGCGCGGTACAGGAAGCCCGGCACGACCCCCTTGTACTCTTCGGCCACGCCACGATCGTAAGCGGCGAACACCGGCTCGGGTGCGGCCAGGATCGCCATGTCGCAGTCCAGGAACAGGGCCGCCTCGGCATCAACGTCGTCTGGGCCCAGATCGCCATGGTGGGCGGTCAGCAGGATCAACTGCTCGACCCGCGCGGCGTCGACGCCGGCCAGTTCCGGGTCCCGTGCGATCGCCTGCAGGGCCAGCGCCGCCGAACGCACTTCGTTGTCCTTGCGCCCCGCCACATAGATCGCGTCGTGGTAGAGCACGGCCAGGTACACCTCGGCGGGCCCCTGCCAGCCCGGGCCGTCAGCCACGTCCTGGCAGTGCTGCAGCACCGCGCGTACGTGTCCGAAGTGGTGGTAGGCGCGGGGCGGCGTTGCGTAGCTGTCCTGCAGCGCCTGCCACTGCGCTGGAGCCAGCGTCAGCGGAGAGAAATCCATGCCCGGATCATCCCGCCTGCGCTGCCCTGCGGCAAGCTGGTTGTTTTTTCACCACGCGCTCACAACGCTTGCCCGGTGAGGCCTGGACGCGGTTGTCCACAGCTTTGTCGAGCGCTGGTCCACATCGGTTGTGGATGAAACGCCGTGCCGGCCACGCGCCGACCAACGGTCACTGCGGCGCGGCGCCGCCGGGTCTACACTCGCTGCAGGCGGGAGCGCCCGCCGCTGCCGGGAACTGTCATGTACCGCCCTGCCGCCCGCATCTTCGTCCTGGCCCTGGCCGCCTTGATGGCCGCGCCACTCTGCGCACAGGACCACCCGCGCACCGATGCAATCCCGCCCATCGGAAGCATCACCCCGGTGGAGATTCCCTCGCCGGAACAGGTCTTCGCGATTCCTCCTGCAATGCGCGCGATGCTGCAGGCGCAGGTGATGGACCGCAGTTCATCGCGCGAACAGCGGCTGCAGGCCCTGGTGGAAATGATCTTCGGCCGCCAGGGGCTGGACCTGCAGTACGACGCGAACGCGACCTACACCGTGGGCGAAGTCTGGCAGCAGCGCCGCGCCAACTGCCTCGCCTTCACGCTCATGTTCGTGGCACTGGCGCGTGAGGCTGGCATCCAGGCCCGCGTGCAGGAAGTCGGCCAGGTCGTGTCCTGGTACCAGGACCAGGACGCCGGCGTGGTCTACAGCGTGGGCCACGTCAACGCAGGCGTGGAGATCGCGGGGCGTTACGCCACGGTCGACCTCGATCGCAACGTGCTCTACGACCGCCACGGCCCGCAGCCGGTCAGCCGCGCGCGTGCACTGGCCCACTTCTACAACAATCGTGGTGCCGAACGCATGGCCGAAGGAGACCTCGTCGGCGCCCGCGCGTTCTTCGATGCCTCGGTCGTGCAGGACCGCGCGTTCCCCTCGGTCTGGAACAACCTGGGCGTGCTCGACAACCGCGAGGGCGACACCGATGCGGCGCGGCAGGCACTGGACCGCGCCCTGCGCCTGGACGGCCGCCAGGATGCAGCGCTGACCAATGCCAGCGCGCTGTATCGGCAGCTTGGGCTGGAGGCACAGGCCAAGGCCCTGGAGCGACGCCTGAAGTCGGTGCAGCGTGAGGACCCGTTCGCGCAGTACATGCTGGGCACGCAGGCCGAGCAGGCCGGAAGGCTGGCCGAAGCCATCCGCTACTACCGGCAGGCCGTGCGCCTCTATGACACCGCGCACCAGTTCCACTTCGGACTGGCGCGCGTGTATTTCCTGTCCGGCCAGCTCGAGCGCGCCGACCGTGAACTGACCCGCGCGCAGCTTCTGGGCGGTGCACCGGAGCAGGCACGCTACCAGGCCAAGCTGGACAGCCTGGCCCGCTGGCGCGCGCAGCAGCAGGCCAGGCGCTGAGACCGATCAGGCCTTCTTGAGGAAGCAGGTCTTCAGGACCAGGCCCTTGATCTTGTCCGAGTTGCCTTCGATGTGCTCGGCATCATCTTCGACCAGGCGGATGTTGCGGATCACGGTGCCCTGCTTGAGCGGGATCGAAGACCCCTTCACCTTCAGGTCCTTGATCACGGTGACGGTGTCCCCGGCCTGCAGGGTATTGCCGTTGCTGTCACGCACGATCAGGGTCGAACCGGCGCTTTCCTCGGCGGTCCATTCGAAACCGCAATCGGCGCAGATCCACAGCGCGCCATCGGCATAGGTGTTTTCCAGGGTGCACTGCGGGCAGGCGGGAACGGACGACATCGGCAAGTACCTCAAAGTGAATCAACAGCGGCCATTGTAACCGCCCGGTCCGGGGCCCCAGTTCCCTGGCAGATGCCCGGCCGCCGCCATGGCCGCAGCTGGAGCAGCCATGACGCTGGAACTTGCAGTCGGTCGCGAACTGCAGCAGAGTGCGCGGCCCCTGATCGCCCCCGGAACTCCCCATGCGCCTCGGCATCGACTTCGGTACCAGCAACTCCGCCGCCGCCATCGTGCATGAGGGGAAGCTGCTGCCGATCCGTTTCGGCGACGCCGAGCAGTTCCGCACCAGCGTGTACTTCCCTGGCGTGGTGCCCGACCCGGACGACTTCCAGCTCGATGACGGCCAGGAACACCAGCTGCAGCAGATGATCGACAGCGCCGCGCGTGCAGCCCGTGCCGCCGGCCAGGAACGCACGCCGCAGGCGCTGCGCCGTGAAGCCCTGCGCGCCCTGCGCCGTGAATGGATGGAGGCCCGCGCCGGCCAGGAACGCAGCGCCAGCGACCTGCTGCAGAACGCGGTCTACGGCGACGAAGCGCTGGAAGCCTATTTCGAGGAACACGAAGGCAACCTGGTGCAGAGCCCGAAGTCGATGCTCGGCTACAACCTGCACCCACGCGCCAAGCAGACCATCACCGGCATCGCCGCGCACATCCTCGAACACATCCGCCTGACCGCCAGCGCCCAGCTCGGCCAACCGCTGCGCTCGGCCCTGCTCGGGCGCCCGGTGCAGTTCCGCAGCTCGATCGGCGCGGCCGGCAACGACCAGGCGCTGGACATCCTGCGCGAGGCCGCCACCCAGGCCGGCTTCGACCAGATCGATTTCCTCGAAGAACCCGCCGCGGCGGCCATGCACTACCACGCCGAAAGCCGCGAGCGGCACCAGGCGGTGATCGTCGACATCGGCGGCGGAACCACCGATATCGCGCATGCCGAAGTCGGCGGGGACGATGCCCCGCGCATCCACCGTGCCTGGGGTATCGCCCGCGGCGGTACCGACATCGACCTGGCGCTGAGCCTGTCCAGCTACATGCCGCTGTTCGGCCGCGGCATCACCCGCGTGCCGGCCCACCACTATGTGGAAGCGGCCACTGTGCAGGACATGACCCGCCAGCGCGAGTTCCGCCTGCACAAGTACGACCATGTGGACGCACCGTGGGGCGACCGCCTGCAGGCGCTGCAGGACACCGGCAATACCGCCCGCCTGTACCGCGATGTCGAACGCGCCAAGATCGCCCTGAGCGCTGCCAGCGAGCACCGCAGCACGCTGGACTACATCGCCCGCGATCTGCATGCCGACAGCAGCGCCGACGGCCTGGCCGCCGCCGCCCATGGCTACCTTGAGCAGATCCGCGAACTGCTGGCCCAGGTCCGCAGCGACATCGGTGGCGATCCGGATGCGGTGTTCCTGACCGGCGGCATGTCCCGTGCAGGCTACCTGCGCCAGGCCGTGGCCGAGGCCTTCCCGGGCGCCCGCATGGTCCAGGGCGAGCCCTCGCTGGGCGTGGTCCAGGGTCTGGCACTGGCGGCAGCCAGCCAGGATTAACAAAACGTTACGCGGTCTAAGTTACTCTTGGTCGGCTAGATCCCAGCTGCACCTTCCACCGGCCACGCCGGTGTGTGTCCACGGTGCAGCCTGGCCCGCCCTGCGGGCCTAGCGGCCATGCCTTCCTGGCTCGTTCATGGTCCGCGTACTACCGGAGCCGCCATCGAGACCCGCTTTGGGCACCCGCCAGGCCCCTGAGGCCTTACAACCTGACGCAGCACCTGCACCCATCGACTGCCGCCGTTGTGACGCGGTCTGTTGCCGGTTGCCCGTGCTGCTGCAGCCCGGCGACCACGTGCCCGGCCAGTTCCTCTCGCGCGACGCGCACGGCCGTGCCGTGATGGCGCGCAACGAGGAAGGCTGGTGCGCGGCGATCGATCCCTATCACCTGCGCTGCACGATCTATTCGCAGCGCCCGGCGATCTGCCGCCAGTTTTCGATGGGCGGCGATGACTGCCGCCGCGAGCGGCAGGACTACCTGCGCCAGGCCGATGCCTGGGCGCTTTCCTCCCCTTCCACCTGACAGGAGCAACCATGCCCCGCAAGGCAAAGACCCCCGCGAAGGCCAGCAACAGCATCCGCAGCGAACGCAAGGGCGCGGCCGCCAGCACCGTGGTCAGCAGCGATTCGATCGCTTCGGACCTGGCAGCGTTCCGCAAGGCCGGTGGCAAGATCGAAGTCCTCGGCACCACCTGGGCGCTGAAGAAAGCCAGCTGAGCCAGCTCCGACCGCGGCGGCGCTGCCGCCGCGGCCTGCCGGACCGTGCTCAGCGGTCCAGCCGCACCCGCACACTGCCCGAATGCGACTGGATGCGGATGTCTCCATCACCGCCGCCCAGACGTGTATCGAGATGGCTGCCCGGCCCATAGCGCGGCCGCTCCACCTGACCGGCATCGCTGTTGATCGAGCCGCTGAAGCTGTTCACCGACAGCTGTGCCGACACCGTGCGCGGCAGGCTCAGCGTGACCGAGGCACTGACCGATTCGACATTGATGCGGCCGCCGGGAGCCAATCCGGCTGCTGCCAGGTCGATGCTGCCCGAGACGGTTTCCACCGCCAACCGCTGCACGCGCCCGGCGTCGACCTCGACCCGTCCGGACACCGTCTGCGCACCGATATCACCGGACACACCGCCGCCGGCCTCGATCCGGCCACTGACGGTGTTCACATCCAGCTTCGGCGTCTGCAGGCGTGCGCTGACGCTGCCACTGACCGTGTTGAGCTTGCTGTCGCCACTGCGGCCAGCCGCGCTCAGGCTGCCGCTGACCGTGTCGGCCTGCAGCCGTCGCACGTCGATGCCGCTGATGTCCTGGCTGGCGCTGACCGTGCTCAGCAACAGTTCCACCGAGCGCGGCACGTTCAGCACCAGCGTGGCCCCACCGTTGTTGTTGCGGCGCGGGTATTCGATCTCCCAGCGAACGCGATTGGCGCTTTTCTCCTGGCGCAGCTGCAGGCCGTCGCTGAGCGTGCCGGTCAGCTGCACGTCATTGCGGTCCCAGCCACGCACGGTCACCTTGCCGGCGACGTTGCTCAGCTCGATGCGACCGCCCGCGGCCAGGGTATGGCGCTCGTCGATGCGGGTATCGGCCAGCGCCACGGCAGGGGCCAGCAGCAGCGCGACACAGCAGGAAATCAGGGTTCGGGTCATGGGGGTCTCCTCAGGTCGTCAAGCCGGACTCGGCGGCATAGGCCGCCTGCCGGGTCAGTTCCAGCCGCAGCGTGTAGGTACGCTTGAGCTGGCCAAGCAGGTGCGGCGCACGCGGGTCCTGCGCCAGGGCGGCACGGATCTGCGCCGCGCTTTCATCCAGTTCATGCAGGGCCGGCTGCCATTCCGGCGCCCGTCCATCGGGCAGCGCGGCCACGGCCTGCTGGTACTGCTCGGTCATCGCCGCAGCCTGCAGCTGCAGTGCTGAAGGTACCGGCACCTCTGGCTGCGCATGGCGCCACGGCGCCACGGCGTAGACCGCCAGGCTGGCCGCCAACACCGCACCCACCGGCAACCACCAACGCCGACGCGAACGGTTCGGCAGGGCCACCACGTTGTCGCCCGGCGCAGGTGCCGCCTGCGGCTCACGCGGCGGCAGCTGGGCCGAAAGGCGTGCCCAGCCATCGGTGGGTACGTCGCGCTCGCTTGGCAGCGCGCGCAGCCGTGCCAGTAGATCGTGGTCGGAATCGTGGTCGTGTGTATTCATGTCATGTCTCCCAGCCGTGCGCGCAACAGGCCGCGCGCACGATGCAACTGTGCCTTGGAACTGCCGACGGCCATCTGCAGCTGTTCGGCGATTTCCTGGTGTTTCCAGCCTTCGATGTCGTGCAGTACCAGTACCGCACGTGCCCGTGGCGGCAGTGTCGACAGCGCCCGTTCGAGGTCGCGTTCGGTGCCGGCACAGCGGTCGTGTACCGCCAGTTCCTGCAACCCCCCGTCCACTTCGTCGAGGCTGTCGTGGTCCTGCCCGGCAGCACGCCCGCGCAGTTCCATCAGCGCGGCGTTGACGCCCAACCGATGCAGCCAGGTGGACAAGCTGCTTTCGAACCGGAACCCCGGCAGCGCCTTCCACGCCTGCAGGAACGCTTCCTGCAGCGCATCCTCGGCACGTGCCTGCTGGCCGCCACACAACCGCCACAGGACAGCGAATACACGCGGCGCGTGACGCCGGTACAGCAGTTCATAGGCAGCGGTATCGCCCGCGGCCGCCGCCCGCACCAGAGCGGGTTCGTCGACGGCGTCGTTGGCGGCAGGCGGCGCGGGCATGGTGGTGTCGAGCATATCCCTTGGATGCCGCGACCCGGAAAAAGGTTTAGAGCTGATCGACGGCCGATGCCATGCAACCTTTTCGACGGCTGCTGCATCCATGGAAGGTCCTTCGCGAATTTGCCGTCCAGGAGTTCTGCCATGTCCAGCCCATCCTGCGCCGCCCTGCTGGTGATCGCCGCCTGCGTACTGCTGCAGGCATTGGGCCTGTCCTTGCAGCTGCGTCCAGACAACGGCCGCGCCTGCCTGCAGCAGCACCGCCAGGAGCTGGTCTGCCTGGCCTGGACCCCAGCGGTCGAATCCGCTGCACGCGCCGGGTAACATCGAAGGCCGTTATTGCCACCTGTCGTCGCCCCCATGATGTTGTCGCTGAAGGATCACCTGCCGGCCTGGACCTACCCTTGGCTCCACGACGCCGGTATCGCCGGGAAGATCCTGCTCACCCTGCTGGCCGCGTGGCTGCTGCGAGTGCTGGCACGGCGCTTGATCCGCCGCTTCGCCGAGCACTACACGCTCCCGCCGGAGATGGCGATGGGCGCACGCCGGATCAGCAGTTTCGTGGTCTATTTCAGCGCCCTGCTGTACATCCTCAGCCTGCTCGGCGCATCGCCTTCGGTACTGTGGACCGCGTTCACCGGCTTCGCGGCCGTGGGCGCAGTGGCCTTCTTCGCGGCCTGGAGCGTGCTCTCCAACATCTTCTGCACGCTGCTGATCTTCACCACCCGCCCGTTCCGCCTGCATGACTACATCGAAGTGCTGGAGAACGGCGAGAAGCCGGGCCTGAAGGGCCGGGTGATCGACGTGAACCTGATCTACACCACGCTGCAGGAGACCGGCGACGGCCACGAAGGCACGGTGCTGCAGCTGCCGAACAACCTGTTCTTCCAGCGCACGGTGCGCCGCTGGCGCGACCCGGCACAGGCACCGGGCGGCATCCAGGGCGACGGCTGAGGGTGGGTTTTTCTTTGCAGGGCTGCGCCCTGCACCTGCCGAAGCAACGTCAACGTCAAAGGCGGGCATTCCGTGGGTTGGCGGGGGGGGGGGGGGGGGGGGGGGGGGGGGGGGGGGGGGGGGGGGGGGGGGGGGGGGGGGCGCGGGCCCGGGGGCCGCGCCCCCCCGCCCCCCCC
>NZ_JAWIRW010000010.1:0-39989 GCF_036319985.1 Stenotrophomonas sp. SMYL89
AAAGCCTCCCTGGTGAAATTAGCGCTGTGGAACCACCCGATCCCATCCCGAACTCGGAAGTGAAACGCAGCTGCGCCGATGGTAGTGTGGCTCAAGCCATGCGAGAGTAGGTCATCGCCAGGGTTTACACCCAAAACCCCGCTGCTCACGCAGCGGGGTTTTTCTTATTAAGTGAAGGCACTGCATTTTCCGGGTGGCTTCCGCCCCAAGGGCAAGATCGCGAAGCTGGCGCTGCAAGCGCTGCTGCAACCGTCTCCCTGGTGAAATTAGCGCTGTGGAACCACCCGATCCCATCCCGAACTCGGAAGTGAAACGCAGCTGCGCCGATGGTAGTGTGGCTCAAGCCATGCGAGAGTAGGTCATCGCCAGGGTTTACACCCAAAACCCCGCTGCCGCCGCAGCGGGGTTTTTCTTTGTGCGCGGGAAACGCCGGTAGTGCCGACCGCTGGCCGGCAAGCCGATGGCGGCACATCGCCCGGTAGATCCACGCCATGCGTGGATACCCTGCGCGAGGAAGCATGGCGCCAACCAAGGTTGGCCGCTACCAATCGATGCCGGCCAGCGGCCGGCACTACCGGTAGATCCACACCCGCCGTGGATGAGCCGCCGACAGCACGCAAAAAAAAGCGGCGCCCCGTGGGGCGCCGCTTGAACCTCAACGATGTTCAGTCGAGCAGGGCTCGCCCTTACTTGGCCGAAGCCTTGTCCTTCATCATCGCGTCGCGGGCCGCCTTGAACGGGTTGCCTGCATACCAGTTCGGCCAACGATCACCACCGGCCAGCTCCTTGCCGACGCCGTACATCAACTGCAGGTCTTCGACCGTACCGTCCAGCTTCCAGGTGGACGCATCGAACTCGTCCTTCGGGCCGTGGTAACGGTTGGCACCATAGTCGGCCGCGGCCTTGCGGCCGGCGTCCACGCCGCCCTCGCGCAGGTCCTCGCCACCATCGGCGTACAGTGCCGGCACGCCGGCCTTGGCGAAGTTGAAATGGTCCGAACGGAAGTAGAAGCCGCTCTGCACCGAAGTCTCACCGTGCAGGGTACGGCCCTGGGCCGCAGCCAGCGGCTTGAGGATGTCTTCCAGTTCCGAGCTGCCGAAGCCGGTGACGGTCACGTCCTTGGCACGGCCGGCCACCGACATCGCATCAATGTTGATCACACCGGCGATCTTGTCCAGCGGGAAGGTCGGGTGGGAGACGTAGTACTTCGAACCCAGCAGGCCGGACTCTTCCAGGGTCACTGCCAGGAACACCACCGAACGTTCCGGCTTCGGATCCTGGTGGGCCATTGCTTCGGCCACCTCAAGGATGCCCGCCACGCCGGTCGCGTTGTCGACCGCACCGTTGTAGATGTTGTCGCCGGTTTCACCCTCGTGCTTGCCCAGGTGGTCCCAGTGCGCCATGTACAGTACGGCCTCGTCGGCACGCTTGCTGCCCGGCAGCACGCCCACCACGTTGCGCGACTGCTTCTGCGCGATCTGGCTCTTCAGGTCGACCGCGGCGGTGGCCTTCAGCGGCACCGGCTTGAAGCCGCGCTTGCTCGCATCCTTGTAAGCCTGCGCCAGGTCCAGGCCGGCACCGGCAAACAGCGCCTTGGCGGCGTCGGCACTCAGCCAGCCCTGTACCGGAATACGGGCTTCCGGGTCATCCTTGGCCGGCAGGTCGTACTGCGGTCCGGCCCAGGAGTTCTTCACCACATCCCAGCCGTAGGACGCGCCGGCGGTGTCGTGCACGATCAGCGCGGCAGCGGCGCCCTTGCGGGCGGCTTCCTCGAACTTGTACGTCCAGCGGCCGTAGTAGGTCATGCGCTTGCCGTCGAACAGCTTCGCGTCGTTGACGTGGAAGCCCGGATCGTTGACGAACATCACGACCGTCTTGCCCTTCCAGTCCTGGCCGGCATAGTCGTTCCACTTCTGTTCCGGCGCATCGACGCCGTAGCCGACGAACACCAGATCGCTGGCATCAACCTTCACCTCGGCCTGGCCGGTACGGGTGCCGACCACCATGTCGGTGCCGAACTTCAGCTCGGTGGTCTTGCCACCCTGGGTGATCTTCAGCACAGTCGATGCGTCGGCCGTGGTTTCGGTCATCGGCACGTCCTGGAACCAGCTGTCGCCGTTGCCCGGCTGCAGACCGATGCGCTGCATCTGGTCGCGGATGTAGTTGACCGTCAGTTCCTCGCCCTTGCTGCCCGGGGCGCGGCCTTCGAATTCATCCGACGCCAGCGTCTTGACCATCTCGGCGAAGTCGCCGGCGTTGATCTCCGGGGAGAACTGATGAGCGGCCGGCTTCGGGGCAGCGGCAGCGGTATCGGCGGCCGGCGCGGTGGCCGGCGTGGTTTCGCCTTTGCAGGCACTGAGCGCGGCCGCGGCGGCCAGGCACAGGAGGAGTTTGCGGGGCATCGTCTATTCCTGGAGAACAAAGGGCGGCCGCACGTCGCGCACGGCCGGTGTCAGCGAGTATCACCGAACCGGGCGGTCCGGTGCGCTCAGTCCGCCGGAGCGGTTTCGGTGTCGAACGGGATCGGCTCGGCGCCGGTAACCGGCCCGATACGGGCAGTGCGATGCACGTACAGCACCACCTCGCGTTCGAACTGGAGGGGGCCGCTGACAACGGCATTCGGGCCGACGATCACACGCGGCTTGCGGCTGGCGGTGAGCGAGACGCTGAAGTTCGGCTTGCGCACGTGCACACCGCCGTTGACCTGGGAACCGATGCCGACGGTGATGTCACCGTTGACGGTCTCCACATCCTTGCCGACGCGGCTTTCGACCAGGCCGATGCCACCGTTCACGGTCTCGACACCGCCTTCGATCTGGCTGCCGCGATCGGTGAAGATGCTGCCGTTGACGGTGCTGACGCTGCCGTGTGCGATCACCTCGCGGCCCAGGCGTACGCCGCCGTTGACCGTTTCAATCTTGCCGGTACGTGCACGGTCGGCAACCTTGACCCCGCCGTTGACGGTGTCGATGCTGCCGGTCTCGACGCCTTCGCCGACGCGGATGCCGCCGTTGACGGTATCCAGCTTGCCGTAGCGTTGGCCGGCGTCGGCGCTGATGCTGCCGTTGACCTTGCTGATGTTCTCCTGCGCACAGACCGGCCCGGTGGCCAGTAGTACGCCCAACAGCAGCGGAATGGAAAGAGTTTTCATGGCGACCTCGATGGATGTGCGGCTGGCAGGCCGCGTGCGGAGATGTCACCATTCCCCGGTACCCCCTGCAACTGCCTGAAGTCACTGGAAAGCCCTTGCGCGACAACGTCTTCCCATCACGCCGACATCACATCGCCGCTGCCCGCGGCGGGCGCTGGCTGCTGCTGGGGCTGGCGTTGGCGCTGGCCCTGCCGCTGCCCAGCGGTGCGCAGACCACCCGCGAGACCGAGCGCAAGCTGCAGAAACTGCGTACCGAACTGAAGGGCGTGGCGCAGGAGCGACGGCAGATCGAGGGCCAGCGCGGCCAGGCCTCGCAACAACTGCGCGAGGCCGACGAGAAGGTAGCCCGCACCGGCCGTGCCCTTGCGCAGACGGAAGCCGCGCTGCGCGAGCAGGGCCGCGCCTTGGCCGAAGCCGAACAGCGCCGCAACACCCTGCAGACCAACCTGGCCCAGCAGCACCGCGAACTGGCCGGGCTGTTGCGCGCGGCGTATCAGCTGGGCAACCACGCACCGCTGAAGCTGCTGCTGTCGCAGGACACGGTGGCCGATGCCAACCGTGCCCTGGCCTACCACCGCTACCTGCAGCGCGAGCGCGCACAGCGCATCACCACGCTGACCGCCGACCTGAAGGAACTGGAAGCGGTGCAGGCGCAGATCGCCGAGCGCAAGCAGAAGCTGCAGGGGGCGCAGCAGGACCAGAAGCAGCAGGCAGCCGCCCTGGAAGCCGATCGCCGCGATCGCGCAAAGACGGTGGCCTCGCTGGACGAACGCTTCAAGGACCAGCGCGAGAAGGAACAGGCGCTGGGCCAGGATGCCAAGGCACTGGAAACGCTGCTGGCGAACCTGCGTGCCGCCGCGGCCCGGGCCGAAGCCGAGCGCCGCGCCGCCGCGCGTCGAGCAGCCGC
The DNA here is from genome assembly GCF_036319985.1 of Stenotrophomonas sp. SMYL89. NCBI lineage: Bacteria > Pseudomonadati > Pseudomonadota > Gammaproteobacteria > Lysobacterales > Lysobacteraceae > Stenotrophomonas > Stenotrophomonas sp. SMYL89. The sequence goes on from NZ_JAWIRW010000010.1 coordinate 4,059, forward strand.
TGAAAAGGCTGCTGCCGAGCGTGCCGCACGCCAGGCCGCCGCGCAGGGCCGTCCGCCACCGCCGCCCACCAAGGTCCCGCCTGCCGTGGCCTCTGCGCCGGCGCCGAAGGTCGGTGGCCTGGGCTGGCCGTTGTCGGGCAACCTGCTGGCCCGCTACGGCGGAAAGCTGCCCGACGGCCGCACCAGCAGCGGTGTGCTGATCGGCGCGCCCGCCGGCAGCACCGTCACTGCCGTGGCCGACGGCACCGTGGTGTTTTCCGACTGGATGACCGGCTACGGCATGATCCTGATTGTCGATCACGGCAACGGCTACATGAGCCTGTACGCACACAACGACACCCTGCTGAAGGATGCCGGCGCGCGGGTCAGCCGTGGCGATGCGGTGGCCAAGGTCGGCAATTCCGGCGGCCAGGGCGTCACCGCGCTGTACTTCGAGCTGCGCCGTGGCGGGCAGCCGGTGAACCCCGACAGCTGGCTGCAGCGGCGCTGAATCCAGCGCCTCCGCGTGCAGGGCGGATTCAACGGGAATTTAGCTGTGCTTCGCGCATAATCGACGCATGTGCCTTGGGCACGATGCCAACGTCGACAGGAGTGATCCATGCGCGCAGCCCGTACCGCCACCCTCTTGCTGGCCCTGTTGCCGGCGCTGTCCTGGGCGCAGCAGACCGCGCCCGCCCCCAGCCAGGAAACCAGCGGGCAGGCAGCGAACAGCGAGGAGGCGGTGACCTCGAAGGTGCCGCTGGAGGACATCCGCCGCTTCGTGGCCGTGTACAACGCGGTGCGTGCCGCCTATGTCGACCCGGTCGATGACAAGAAGCTGATGCAGTCGGCCGTGCGTGGCCTGCTGCTCGACCTTGATCCGCACAGCACCTACTTCAACAAGGAAGACGCGCAGGCCTTCGACGAACAGGCCAACGGCGCCTACGAGGGCATCGGCGTGGAGCTGCAGCAGCAGCCGGACAACGCCAGCATGAAGGTGATTTCGCCGATCGACGACACGCCGGCGGCCAAGGCCGGCATCCTCGCCGGCGACCTGATCATTGCCATCGACGGCAAGCCGATCAGCGCGATCGATGCCAGCGAACCGCTGCGTGGCCCGGCCGGCAGCAAGGTGGTGCTGACCATCGTGCGCGACGGCAAGCCGAAGCCGTTCGATGTCAGCCTCACCCGCCAGACCATCCGCGTGACCAGCGTGCGCAGCCGTCTGCTGGAGCCGGGCTATGGCTACATCCGCCTCAGCACCTTCCAGGCCGATACCGGTTCGGACTTCCAGAAGCACGTGCAGCAGCTGCAGAAGCAGTCCGGTGGCCAGCTCAAGGGCCTGGTGCTGGACCTGCGCAGCAACCCGGGTGGCCTGCTGACGGCCGCCGTGCAGGTGGCCGACGATCTGCTCGACAAGGGCAACATCGTCAGTACCCGTGGCCGCATCAGCATCAGCGATGCCCGATTCGACGCGACCCCGGGCGACCTGCTGAAGGGCGCACCGGTGGTGGTACTGGCCGATGCCGGCTCGGCCAGTGCCTCGGAAGTGCTGGCCGGCGCGCTGCGCGACAACAAGCGCGCACGCGTGGTCGGCAGCCGCACCTTCGGCAAGGGCTCGGTGCAGACCGTGCTGCCGCTGGACAACGGGGATTCGGTGAAGCTGACCACGGCGCGCTATTACACGCCCACCGGCAAGTCGATCCAGGCCACCGGCATCGTGCCGGACGTTGAGTTGAAACCCGCCCCGACGCCGGCCGACGATGCGCTGCCGGCCAGCCTGAGCGATTACAGCGAAGCGACCCTCCCGGGCCACCTGCGCGGCGACGACGAAGGCACCGAGGGCTACCACGCCGGCGCGGTGCTGCCGGGCGACGGCCCGATCAACGATGCGCTGGCCGAACTGAAGAATCCCGGTTCGGTAGCTGCACGGTTGAAGGCCGAAGCGGCCAAGGCAGATGCGGCCAAGGCCGCGAAGGCCGCTGCGGCGAAGCCGGAAACGAAGGCCGAGCCAAAGCCGGAAGCAAAGCCCGCACCGGCCCCGGCGCCGGCCAAGCCCTGACGGTAGCGCCGGGCCATGCCCGGCGCCGGCCCAAGGGCGGAAGAAGAAAACAAATGCCGGGCAGCGGCCGGCACTACCGGGCGGTCAGAACCCGTGCCGCTTGCGCAGCCGGCGCGCGATCGCAGCGCGCACGTACACGCCATACACCAAGCCAAACACGAAGCCGCCGATGTGGGCCCACCAGGCCACCATGCCGAAGCTCGGGCCGATATGGGCGAACACCACCTGCAGCGCGGCCCACACGCCGATCAGCAGGTAGGCCGGGGCACGCACGAACTCCAGGAACAGGCCAAGCGGGATCACCACGCCCAGCCGCGCACCCGGGAACAGGGCCAGGTAGGCGCCGATCAGCGCCGACACCGCGCCGCTGGCGCCGATGATGATCTGGTCCGGGCTGCCCATGGTGTAGATCGCCACCAGATTGGATACCGCGCCGCCGACCAGGAACAGCAGCAGCAGCCGCCACGGGCCCAGCACCCGCTCGGCCGGCAGGCCGAAGATCAGCAGGAACACCAGATTGCCCAGCAGGTGCGACCAGTCCGCGTGCAGGAACAGGGCGGTGAACAGGCGAAGCACGCTGCCGTCCTGCAGCGTCGCCCACCAGTCGAGCGGGTGGGTCAGGCCGGTGGACAGGGCGCCCCAGTCCAGCCAGAGGCTGCCGCGGGCATCGTCCGGGCGCGAGATCGACCACAGGAACGCCAGCCACAGTGCCGCAAACAGCACGGGTGTGGCCCAGCGCAGGGCCGCCTTCTTGCGCGACGGGAGGGAGACGAACATGGCACTAGCCTAGCGTGCGGGCGCTTGCGACGGGGATTGTCCTGTTCAGCTTTTGAGACGAAAAAACCGCCTGCGCCGTTATTGTTTCATTAACGGCTCTGGGTAATACTCGCATACGGCGTCGTATGTCGGGAGGGGAATCCGGCGCGCTTCGACGGGCCTCCGGGCCTGCCGGGCGCAGGCGCACTCAGAGCACCATCACCGCTTACCGGAGAGAGAGAACTACGATGCAAACCGCTTCCACCATTGCCCGACTGACCCTGCTGGCCGTCGGCGTTGCCGGTGCGCTGGCCGCCGCCGATGCCAATGCTGCCGCCTTCCAGCTGAAGGAAAACAGCGCCAAGGGCCTGGGCCGCGCGTTCGCCGGCTCCACCTCGACCGAAGGTGACGCCTCGGTCATCGCCACCAACCCGGCCTCCATGCGCCTGCTCGACGGCACCCTGGTCCAGGGCGACGTCAGCGCCATCAGCTTCGGCGCCAAGTTCCGCGGCCAGGGCCAGTACGGCAACGGCGCGCCGATTTCCGGTGGCAACGGCGGCGACGCCGGCATGATCGCCCCGGTTCCGGCCGCCTACTTCCACCTGCCGTTCGGCGAGAAGGAGAACATGCACTTCGGCGCCTCGCTGACCGTGCCGTTCGGCTTCAAGACCGAATACGACCGTGACTGGGTCGGCCGCTACAACGGCGTCAAGACCGAGCTGCAGGCGATCGACCTGGGCGTGGCGTTCTCCTACGACGTCAACCCGTACCTGTCGTTCGGTGCGTCGGTGTTCGCCGAGCGCCTGAACGTCGACCTGACCAGCGCCGTCGATACCGGCACCGCGATCAACGCCAGCGCCCAGCAGAAGGCAGCCGCTGCCGTGCTGGCTGCCGGTGGTACCCCGGCTCAGGCCCTGGCCGCCTCGAGGCAGGCCGCTGCGGCCTTGGCCCAGCAGGGCTTCGCCCCGGGCACCGCCGATGGCTTCCTGCGCATCAAGGGCGATGAAGTGTCGGTCGGCTACACCCTGGGCATGACGGTCACCCCGGTGGAAGGCACCAACATCGCCTTCAGCTACCGCTCGAAGGTCGAGCACAAGATCACCGACGGCAAGGCCGACTTCACCATCCCGCAGAACGCTGCCGCCTTCCTGGCCGCGGCCGCCCCGGGTACCTTCATCGACAGCAACGGCCGCGCCACCATCACCCTGCCGGCCAGCGCCACCGTGGGCTTCACCCACCGCGTGAACGACCAGTGGCAGATCATGGCCGAAGTCACGCGCACGGCGTGGAGCAAGTTCGACCAGGTCACCGTCGACTATGATTCCAACCAGCCGGACAGCGTGCTGCCGTTCCACTACCGCGACACCACCTTCGCGTCGATCGGTACTGATTTCCGCGTGAACGACAAGCTGACCCTGCGTGGCGGCCTGGCCTATGACCAGACCCCGACCACCGACGCCCACCGCGACGTGCGCGTGCCGGACACCACCCGTAAGTGGCTGTCGCTGGGCCTGACCTACGCCGCTTCGGACAAGATGGAATACAGCGTGGGCTACACCCACCTGTTCACCAAGGATCCGAACATCACCTCGACCTCGGTCACCGGCAACACCGTGACCGGCAAGTACAAGGTCAGTGGCGACGTGCTGGCAGCTTCGATGCAGTACAAGTTCTGATGCAGGCCCTGGCCTGAAGCAGCACACGGAAGGCCCCGCGTAAGCGGGGCTTTCTTTTGGGTGGGTTTCGGGCCATCCACGCATGGCGAGGATCTTCTGGGCAGAGCAGCCATCCACGTCGTGGATCCACGACAATGGCGCCATGAACCTGTCCGACCCGAACTTCCAGTTGGAGCTGGCTGCCAACATCGCCGTCGCCGGCTCGATCCTGCTGGCGGGCCGCAACAACGTGCACACCTGGTGGCTGGGCATCGTAGGCTGCGCACTGTTCGCCGCGGTGTTCGAGCGTTCGCACCTGTATGCGGACATGGTGCTGCAGTTCTTCTTCATCGCCATCAGCGTGCTGGGCTGGTGGCAGTGGCTGCGTGGTGACCATGGTGCACCTCTGCCGATTACTTCATTGCGGCCGCGCGCCTGGGCCTGGCTGGCGCCGCTGGCGGTAGTGGCCACCTTCGGCTACGGCTGGATGCTGACCCGCCTGACCAGCGCCTACGCGCCGTACATCGATTCGGCGGTGCTGGTACTGAGCGTGATCGCGCAGATCCTGATGATGCGCCGCAAGCTGGAATCGTGGTGGGTGTGGCTGCTGGTGAACACCGTGGCGGTGCCGCTGTACTACAGCCGAGGCCTGCACCTGACCTCTATCCTTTACATCGGTTTCTGGATAAACGCGCTGGTCGCCCTGCGCCACTGGCGCAAGCTGATGCGGGTGTAGAGCCGAGCCCATGCTCGGCTACGCCAGGAAAGCCGAGCATGGGTTCGGCTCTACAGGAAGAAAAACCACAAAAAACCCCGCTTTCGCGGGGTTTTTCGTTTACCGCATCAACCGGGCGATCAGTCGCCCAGGGTCAGCAGCGAGGCGTTGCCGCCGGCGGCAGTGGTGTTCACCGTCACCGTCTTTTCGGTGGCGAAGCGCAGCAGGTAGTGCGGGCCACCGGCCTTCGGACCGGTGCCGGACAGGCCCTGGCCGCCGAACGGCTGCACGCCGACCACCGCACCGATCTGGTTGCGGTTGACGTAGACGTTGCCGACGTGGACGCCGTTGCTGATGCGGTCGACGGTCTCGTCGATGCGCGAATGCACGCCCAGGGTCAGGCCGTAGCCGGTGGCGTTGATCTGGTCGATCACTGCATCGAGCTGGTCACCCTTCCAGCGGATCACGTGCAGGACCGGCCCGAAGATTTCCTTGTGCAGCTGGCCCAGGTCCTTCAGTTCATACGCACGCGGTGCGAAGAAGGTGCCATTGGCGGCTTCGGCGGACAGCTCGGCGGCAGCGATCAGGCGCGCTTCGCGGTCCATGCGTTCGGCGTGGTCCTGCAGGATCTTCAGTGCATCGGCGTCGATCACCGGGCCGACGTCGGTGGACAGCAGGCCGGGGTTGCCGACCTTCAGCTCCTTCATCGCACCGGCCAGCATGGTCATCACCTTGTCGGCGATGTCGTCCTGCACGAACAGCACGCGCGCGGCCGAGCAGCGCTGGCCGGCCGAGGTGAAGGCCGAACCGATGGCGTCCTTGACCAGCTGCTCCGGCAGCGCCGAGGAGTCGGCGATGAAGGCATTCTGGCCGCCGGTCTCGGCAATCAGCACACCGATGGCGGCATCGCGTGCGGCCATCGCGCGGTTGATCGCACGGGCGGTGTCGGTGGAGCCGGTGAAGGCGACGCCGGCCACGCGCGGATCGGCGGTGAGCGCGGCACCGACGGTGGCGCCGTCGCCGGGCAGGAACTGCACCACCTCGGCCGGCACGCCGGCGTCGTGCAGCAGCTTCACCGCGTAGTAGCCGATCAGGTTGGTCTGCTCGGCGGGCTTGGCGATGACGCTGTTGCCGGCGGCGAGTGCAGCGGCCACCTGGCCCAGGAAGATCGCCAGCGGGAAGTTCCACGGGCTGATGCAGACGAACACGCCGCGGCCGTGCAGCTGCAGCTCGTTGGATTCACCGGTCGGGCTCGGCAGCTTTTCGGCGTGGCTGAACTGCTCGCGCGCCTGCTTGGCGTAGTAGCGCAGGAAGTCCACCGCTTCGCGCACTTCGGCGATGCTGTCGGGCAGGCTCTTGCCGGCTTCCTTCACGCACAGCGCCATGAACTCCGGCATGCGCGCTTCCAGCTGGTCGGCGGCGTGCTCGAGGATGGCGGCGCGGCTGGCGGCCGGGGTGCGGTTCCAGGCCGGCTGCGCGGCCACGGCATTGGCCAGGGCCTTCTGCACGGTGGCGGCGTCGGCGGCCAGCCACTGGCCGACCACTTCGCGGGTGTCGGCCGGGTTGGTCACCGGCAGCGCAGCGCCGGCCGGGTTGGCACCGGGCACCAGCGGGGCGGCCTGCCAAGGCTTCACAGCCGCGTTGATCTGCTCGGCCAGGTCGCGCAGTTCGTTGTCGTTGGCGAGGTTGGCGCCCATGGAGTTCTTCCTGTCGTGGTTCTGGCTGCGCAGCAGGTCAACCGGCAGCGGGATCTTGGGATGCGGAATCGATGCGAACGAGGCGACCATCTCGACCGGATCGCGGATCAGGTCGGCGATCGGCACGCGCTCGTCGGTGATGCGGTTGACGAAGCTGGAGTTGGCGCCGTTTTCCAGCAGGCGACGCACCAGGTACGGCAGCAGGTCTTCATGCGAACCGACCGGCGCATACACGCGGCAGGGCAGGCCCAGGCGGTCGGCCGGCACCACTTCTGCGTACAGGTCGTCACCCATGCCGTGCAGCTTCTGGTGTTCGTACACGCCGCCGTTGGCGATGCTGCGCACCGCGGCAATGGTGTGCGCGTTGTGCGTGGCGAACATCGGGTAGATCGCATCGGCATGCGTGAACAGGCGCTTGGCGCAGGCCAGGTAGGAGACGTCGGTGTTCTGCTTGCGGGTGAACACCGGGTAGCCCGGATAGCCTTCGATCTGCGCGCGCTTGATCTCGGCATCCCAGTAGGCGCCCTTGACCAGGCGCACCTGCAGGCGGCGACCGGCGCGGCGCGCCATGTCGGCCAGGTGGTCGATCGTGTACGGGGTGCGCTTCTGGTAGGCCTGCACGACCACGCCGAAACCATCCCAGCCGGCCAGCGAGGCGTCGGAGAACACCTGCTCGATGATGTCCAGCGACAGTTCCAGGCGGTCGGATTCTTCGGCGTCGACGGTGCAGCCAATGCCGTAGCTCTTGGCCAGCTGTGCCAGTTCCAGCACGCCCGGCACCAGGTCCTTCAGCACGCGCTCGCGCTTGGCGTGCTCGTAGCGTGGGTACAGCGCCGACAGCTTGATCGAGATGCCTGGTGCGTTGTTGACGTCGCCGTCCGGACGGCCGCCGCGTGCCTTGTGATCGCCGCCGATGGCGTGGATCGCACGACGGTAGTCTTCCAGGTAGCGCAGTGCATCCTTCATGGTCAGCGCGCCTTCGCCGAGCATGTCGAACGAGTAGCGGTAGCTGGCGTTGTCGCCCTTGTGCGAGCGCGCCAGCGCTTCGCTGATGGTGCGGCCCATGACGAACTGGTGGCCCATGATCTTCATCGCCTGGCGCACGGCCAGGCGCACCACCGGCTCACCGACGCGGCCGACCAGGCGCTTGAATGCGCTGGGCGCATCGGCGCGGGTGGCGTCGTTCATCTGCACCAGCTTGCCGGTCAGCATCAGGCCCCAGGTGGAGGCGTTGACCAGCACCGAGTCGCTGCCGCCCAGGTGCTTTTCCCAGTCGGCATCGGCCAGCTTGTCGCGGATCAGCTTGTCCGCGGTGTCCTGGTCCGGAATGCGCAGCAGCGCCTCGGCCACGCACATCAGCAGCACGCCTTCCTCGCTGCCCAGGTCGTACTGGCGCATGAAGGCTTCGATCGCGCCCTGGTCCTTGGCACGCACGCGCACGCGGCCGACCAGGTCGGCGGCCAGCGCCTGTACCCGGGCCTGTTCCTCGGCGGGCAGGCGGGCCTGCGCCAGCAGTTCGCGCACGTGGCTGGCCTCGTCCTTCAACCAGGCATCGGTGATGGCCTGGCGGAACGGGTTGGGGGGCGCCGGCAGTTCCGGCGACAGCAGCGCGCCGGGACGCGGGGCGTCGCTGGCGGCAGGGGAGGAGGAAGGTGCGTTCATGCCGGTCCGGCCAATGGAAAACTTGGCGATTTTAAACATTTTTGCGGCCTTCGGAAGTGCCGCGCAGACACCTTCATGAAGGGCTGATAGCCCCTAACGGTGGTGGATTCGGCGTGTTCATAAATCCTGCTAATATTTGTGCCGAATTCGTCATTCGCGCCGCCGACCTCATGCTGTGTTGCAGCATCTGAAAAAGTGTGAATGCACCCTTGCTACCGGCGAGAGGGCGGGGCTACCATCGAGACGTTTCCCGCGGCAGGAACGCGGTTGCGACATGATCGAGGTGCTTCCAGCTCCGGATGGGTCAGGTACGCAGCTGCGGCTGCGTCCCCCACGGGCGCTCGATGCCCGGCAGTTCGTCCTGTTGTTCACCGTGTTGTCGGGTGCGATGTGGCTGGTGTCCGCCTTCGGGTGGTTGGCCGGCAATGCGTTCGCCCCCCTGTTCGCGCTGCTGTACAGCCTGGTGCTGGCGGCGGCGCTGCGTGCCTTGTGGCGCAGTGGTGAACGGCAGGAGGAGATCCGGGTAGTGCCGGCGTACGTGGAGGTCATTCCCGTACCCGGTGGATCGCCGGTGTTCCGGGCCCACCCCCACTGGGTGCGCCTGCTCACCGACGATGAGAGGGTCCGGCTGGCATCCAGCGGCCGGCAGGTGGAGGTGGGGAGTTTCCTCGCGCCGGCCGAACGTCAGACGCTCGCAGAGACACTTGAAAGCTTGCTCGCCGCCAGCGATGGCGGCAACCGACGACGCTAAGGGTCTAGGCAATGAAGCAAAGCAGCAGGTGGGGCACGAAGTGCGTGAACGCGGTTGCCGCAGTGCTGGCGACCGGGGGACTGATGCCGGCGTTGGCCTGGGCCCAGGCGGCCGATCCCAAGCCGTGGCAGCTGAACATGGGCAAGGGGGTGACCCAGACCTCGCGCCTGGCCTGGGAATCGAACAACCTCTCGTTGATCATCTGCACGGTGATCGGCGTCATCGTGTTCGGGGCGATGGCCTACGCCATCTTCAAGTTCCGCAAATCCAAGGGCGCGGTCGCGGCCACCTTCAGCCACAACACCAAGGCCGAGATCATCTGGACGGTGATCCCGGTGATCATCCTGATCGTGATGGCATGGCCGGCCACGGCCAACCTGATCAAGATGTACGACACCCGCGATGCCGAGATGACGGTGAAGGTCACCGGCTACCAGTGGATGTGGAAGTACGAATACCTCGGCGAGAACGTCACCTTCACCAGCCGCCTGGACCGCGAGTCCGACCGGGTGCGGCAGAGCGGCGTCGTGCCGACCCGCGAGAGCCATCCGCACTACCTGCTGGATGTCGACAACCGTCTGGTGCTGCCGGTCGATACCAAGGTGCGCTTCGTCATCACCTCCGACGACGTGATCCACGCCTGGTGGGTGCCGGCGCTGGGCTGGAAGCAGGACGCCATCCCCGGTTTCATCAACGAGGCCTGGACCAGCATCGAGCAGCCCGGCGTGTACCGCGGGCAGTGCGCCGAGCTGTGCGGCAAGGACCACGGCTTCATGCCGATCGTGGTCGAGGCGGTGTCCAAGGAAGACTTCAAGCAGTGGCTGGCGCAGCGCAAGCCTGCACCGCCGGCCGAGCCCGCTTCCCCTGCGGCACCTGCAGAACCGGCTGCACCTGCGAGCGAAGCACCGGCAGCACCTGCCGCTGCCGAAGCCGGCAGCGCACCTGCCACCGCAGCCAGCGGCGCGTGATGTAAAGCCCGCGGCCGCCTGCTGCGGCCGTGGTGACAACCGATTCTGAGAGGTGTTTTGCAATGGCGCACTCGGCAGTTGGGCACGACGATCACCATCACCACCAGAGCTTCTTTGAGCGTTGGTTCTTCTCGACCAACCACAAGGACATCGGCACGCTGTACCTGGGTTTCAGCTTCATCATGTTCATCATCGGTGCGGCGATGAGCGTGGTGATCCGCGCCGAGCTGGCGCAGCCGGGCCTGCAGTTCGTCAAGCCCGAGTTCTTCAACCAGATGACCACCGTGCATGCGCTGGTGATGATCTTCGGCGGTGTGATGCCGGCCTTCGTCGGCCTGGCCAACTGGATGATCCCGCTGCAGATCGGCGCGCCGGACATGGCGCTGCCGCGCATGAACAACTGGTCGTTCTGGCTGCTGCCGGTGGCCTTCAGCCTGCTGCTGCTGACCCTGTTCCTGCCCGGTGGTGCACCGGCCGGTGGCTGGACCCTGTACCCGCCGCTGTCGCTGCAGGGTGGCTACAACGTCGCCTTCAGCGTGTTCGCCATCCATGTGGCCGGCATCAGTTCGATCATGGGCGCGATCAACATCATCGCCACCGTGCTCAACATGCGCGCGCCGGGCATCGACCTGCTGAAGATGCCGATCTTCTGCTGGGCCTGGCTGATCACCGCGTTCCTGCTGATCGCGGTGATGCCGGTGCTGGCCGGCGCGGTGACCATGCTGCTGACCGACAAGTTCTTCGGCACCAGCTTCTTCAACGCCGCCGGTGGCGGTGACCCGGTGATGTACCAGCACATCTTCTGGTTCTTCGGGCATCCCGAGGTCTACATCATGATCCTGCCCGCGTTCGGCGTGGTCAGCGAGATCATCCCGACCTTCAGCCGCAAGCCGCTGTTCGGCTACCAGGCGATGGTGTATGCCACCGCCGCGATCGCGTTCCTGTCGTTCATCGTCTGGGCCCACCACATGTTCACCGTGGGCATGCCGCTGGGTGGTGAGATCTACTTCATGTTCGCCACCATGCTGATCTCGATCCCCACCGGCGTGAAGGTGTTCAACTGGGTCAGCACGATGTGGCGCGGTTCGCTCACGTTCGAAGCGCCGATGCTGTGGTCGGTGGCCTTCGTCATCCTGTTCACCATCGGTGGCTTCTCCGGCCTGATGCTGGCCATCGTCGCCGCCGACTTCCAGTACCACGACACCTACTTCGTGGTGGCCCACTTCCACTACGTGCTGGTGACCGGCGCAGTGTTCGCGCTGATCGCGGCGGTGTACTACTGGTGGCCGAAGTGGACCGGGCGCATGTACAGCGAGAAGTGGGCCAAGGTGCACTTCTGGTGGTCGATCGTGTTCGTCAACCTGCTGTTCTTCCCGCAGCACTTCCTCGGCCTGGCCGGCATGCCGCGCCGCATTCCCGATTACAGCGTGGCGTTTGCCGACTGGAACCTGATCAGCTCGATCGGTGCGTTCGGCATGTTCGTCACGCCGTTCATGATGGCCGCGATCCTGCTGTCGTCGCTGCGCAACGGCGAGAAGGCCGAAGCGCGGAGCTGGGAAGGCGCGCGTGGCCTGGAGTGGACGTTGCCGTCGCCGGCACCGGCACACACCTTCACCACGCCGCCGACCATCCGCCCAGGGGACCTGGCGCATGACGACATCACGCATTGAGGTGGGGCATGCATAACGAGAGCCCGCTGCAGACCTGTAGAGCCGAGCCATGCTCGGCTGACGTGGAGCAGCCGAGCATGGCCCGGCTCCACAACAGCCCGGGCGACGCCCCGGAAAACGACATCGAACTGCAACGCCAGCGCGCCAGGCGCACCGCAGCCTGGGTCGGCGCCATCGCCGTGCTGGTCTACGTCGGCTTCATCCTCAGTGGGGTGATCGGCCGATGAGCGACGCACCGGCCACCGCGACCTCACGCAGTGCCGGGCTGCCGCGCCTGATCGGCGTGGCGGTGGCGGTGTTCCTGCTGACGTTCTCGCTGGTGCCGCTGTATCGCATCGCCTGCGAGAAGGTGTTCGGCGTGCGCCTGGAGCGCGGCCCCGGCAGCGAAGCCAGTGCGGGTGCGGCGTCCGGCAAGCGCACCGTACGGGTGGAATTCGATGGTGGCGTCAACTCGCGCCTGCCGTGGTCGTTCCATCCCGAACAGCTGACCATGGACGTGGTGCCCGGTGAACTCAACGAGGCCCTGTACTTCGCCCGCAACGACAGCCAGCAGGCCGTGGTCGGCAGTGCGGTGCCTTCGGTGGCACCGGCGCGCGCGTCGGGTTTCTTCAGCAAGACCGAATGTTTCTGTTTCACCGCGCAGACGCTGCAGGCCGGCGAGAAGCGCGACATGCCGGTGCGCTTCATCGTCGATCCGGACCTGCCGCCGGAGATCAGGACGATCACCTTGTCCTACACCTTCTACCGCAACGACGCGTTGTCCGATCGGCTGGCTCCGGCCGCCACCTCGGAAGGCGCGCACGCCGCACCCTGACCCGGATACCGACATGGCCCAGACACCGACCGACGCCAACGTGTACTTCGTCCCGGCCCAGAGCAAATGGCCGTTCGTGGGTTCCATCGCGATGATGGTGACCATGGTGGGCGTGGCCAGCTGGCTCAACGATGCCAGCTGGGGACGCTGGACGTTCTACCTCGGCATCGCGATGCTGGTGCTGACCCTGTTCTGGTGGTTCAGTGACGTGGTGCGCGAATCGCAGGCCGGCAACTACAACCATCAGGTCGATGGCTCGTTCCGGATGGGGATGATCTGGTTCATCTTCTCCGAGGTGATGTTCTTCGGCGCCTTCTTCGGCGCGCTGTTCTACACCCGCAACCTGGGCCTGTCGTGGCTCAGCGGCGAAGGCCGCGGGGTGATGACCAACGAACTGCTCTGGCAGGGCTATTCCGCCGGTTGGCCGACCAACGGCCCGGCGGCGATCGGTGGCGCCTTCCAGACCATCCCGGCCTGGGGCCTGCCGCTGATCAACACGCTGATCCTGCTCACCTCCGGCGTGACCCTGACCATCGCCCATCACGCGCTGAAGGCGGGCAACCGCCGCCAGCTGCTGATCTGGCTGGGCCTGACCGTGGTGCTCGGCCTCGGCTTCCTCACCCTGCAGGCGGAGGAGTACATCCATGCCTACAAGGAACTGAACCTGACGCTCGGCTCGGGCATCTACGGTTCGACGTTCTTCATGCTGACCGGCTTCCACGGCGCGCATGTGCTGCTGGGCACGATCATGCTGATCGTGATGTGGCTGCGTTCGGCCAAGGGACACTTCACCCGCGACAACCATTTCGGCTTCGAAGCCGCCGCGTGGTACTGGCACTTCGTCGACGTGGTGTGGCTGATGCTGTTCCTGTTCGTCTACGTGCTTTGACCGCGCACGCATCGGTGGCCTCAGCCGCCGATGCCGTGCGGTTTGATCCAGCCCATGTAGATGCTCACGATCACCAGCAGGATCAACGCCACCGACACCGCGATGCGACGTGTCAGTGCGTTGACCGTGCGCTTGGTCTGGCCGCGGTCGACCAGCAGGTAATACAGGCCGGCGCCCAGATTCCAGACGATGACGATCAGAAACGCGATTACCAGCAGGGTCTTCAGCGAATCACTCATGCGCGGCTCGAGGGCAGGGTGGATGTGCCTATCTGACCGCGTTTGTGCGGACTTGTCATGATGCGCCAGCACACGCGCGTGCTCGGATGGCTGCTGGCCGTGCTGGCAATGGCCGGTTTCACCGCATTGGGGCTGTGGCAGCTGCAGCGCATGCATGCCAAACAGGCAATGTTGGATGCACAAGTTCCAGCTGCAGCGCAGGTCCTGTCGCTGGCGCAGGCGCTGGCAGCACCCGGTGCGTTGCATGGCGTGGCCGATCACGGTCGCTTCCTTCCCGGCGTGGTGCTGCTGGACAACCAGACCCGGCACGGCCGCGCGGGGGTAAAGATCTACCGCCCGTTCCGCAGTGACGAAGGCAGCGTGCTGCTGGTCGATCTGGGATGGCGCGCGCTGCCGCCGGATCGCGCCCTGCCGGAGCTGCCCGCACCGCCTTCGCCGGTGGCCGTGCGTGGCCTGCTGGCACCGCCGCCGTCGGCCGGATTGGCACTCGGTCCCGCATTCTCCGCTACGGGGGAAGCGGGCCGCTGGCTGGCCAGCCGGTTGCCGGCCGAAGGCCTGGCCCGCGCGCTGGGGGTGCAGTCACTTCCCGATCGTGTACTGCGCCTGGACCCTTCACTGCCCTTCGGTGACGAGCGCGACCTGGACCTGCTGCCGAACACGCTGCCACCGCAGCGCCACCTGGGCTACGCCGTGCAGTGGTTCGGGCTGGCCCTGACCGTGCTGGTGGTGGCGCTGGTGCTGGAATGGCGCAGGAGGCGCGCCGTGGCCCGACCGGCATCCCGTACCCAACCATGAGAAAATGCCCCGCATGAACACTGCTACGTCCCCGCAGGTGCGCGGCTCAGGCCGCCGGACCCTGGTGCTGCTGTTTGCCGTGTTCTTCGGCGCGATGGCGCTGGCCGCCGTGCTGCGCTTCTCCGGTTGGCAGCCGACCGGGCACCGTAATGCCGGCCAGTTGCTGAAGCCGCCGGTGGATCTACGCCAGCAGGCTCCGACGCTGGCCAACGGCCAGCCCTATCCGTGGAACCCCGAGGCCCGGACCTGGCGCCTGCTGGTGGCGCCGGCCGGTGCCTGCGACGCACAGTGCGTCACTTTGTCGCAGGGACTGGGCAAGGTGTGGCAGCTGTTCGGCCATAACGCCGATAATGTCGAGATCCTGTGGCTGGGTACGCCACCGGCGTCGATCGCCTCGCTGCCCGCGCTGCGGCCGCTGGCTCCGTCGCCAGCCCTGCGCGCGGCATTGCCGGGCGTTGATGATCCGGCGGGACTGCCGGTCTACGTGATCGATCCGAACGGCTTCGTGATCATGCGCCATGCCCCCGGCAGTGACCTGGGGGGCCTGCGCAAGGACATGGCCACGTTGCTGAAACTGAAGTGAGTCCCGTTTGATGAGCCTTTCCGCGCGTCCGGCGCTGCACCGCAATTTCCACCGCCTGGCGTGGTTCGCCATGATCATGACCGCGAGCACGATCATGTTCGGCGCCTTCGTGCGCCTGTCCGATGCCGGCCTGAGCTGCCCGGACTGGCCGACCTGCTATGGCCAGGCCACCTGGCCGCAGCACGTGGAAGAAACCATCGGCCACCCGGCGGCGGAAATCCGCCCGCTGGAAACGCACAAGGCCTGGCGTGAGCAGGTGCACCGCTTCCTGGCCGGCGCGCTGGGCATCGAGATCCTGACCCTGGCGCTGCTGGCCACGCGCAAGCGGCGATTCGGAAGCACGGCGGTGGTGACCGCCTGCGTGCTGGTGGCCGCCGGCATACCGCTGTACATGATGGGCTGGCATGGCACCGCCAGTGCATTGGCCCTGATCGGCGAGGCGATCCTGCTGATCGCCGCGCTGCGCTGGAGCAACATCGACCTGGCGCGTGCTGCCCTGCTGACCCTGGCGGTGGTGATCTTCCAGGCCCTGCTGGGCATGTGGACGGTGACCCTGCTACTCAAGCCCATCGTGGTGATGGGCCACCTGCTGGGCGGCATGCTGATGTTCGCGCTGCTGGTGTGGATGGCCTGGCGCGCCACGCACATGCCGATCACCCTGGCCGAAGCTCCGAAGCTGAAGTGGGTGCTGCGCATCGGCGTTGCGGTGCTGGTCACCCAGATCGCACTGGGCGGCTGGGTCAGCGCCAACTACGCTGCGCTGGCCTGCGGCGGTGGCAGCGCCTCGCTGGACAATTTCCCGCGCTGCGCCAACCAATGGTGGCCGCAGCATAACTTCGTCGAAGGCTTCACCCTGTGGCGCGGCATCGGCGTGGACTACGAAGGCGGCGTGCTGGATGGTGCCTCGCGTATCGCCATCCAGATGGCGCATCGCCTGTTCGCGGTGGTGGTGGCCGTCTACCTGCTGTGGCTGGGCGTGCGCCTGTTCCGCCTGCCGAGCATGCGTGGCTGGGCCAGTGCGCTGATCGTGCTGCTGGTGCTGCAGGTCACCCTCGGCATCCTCAATGTGAAGCTGGCGCTGCCGCTGGAAGTGGCGGTGGCCCACAACGGCGTGGCCGTTGCCCTGTTGTTCGTGCTGGTCAGCCTGCTGGCCCGCCTGCGTGCCCCGGACTGATTCCATGTTTTCCAATTACCGCCAGTACTGGGACCTGACCAAGCCCAAGGTCGTCGCCCTGATCGTCTTCACTGCCCTGGTCGGCATGGTCCTGGCCATTCCGGGCGTGCCCAGCTGGGAGCAGGTGCGCGCCGGCGTGCTCGGTTTCCTCGGCATCTGGCTGGCGGCCTCGGCCGCCGCCGCCATCAACCAATTGCTGGATGCGCACATCGATGCGCAGATGGCGCGCACCTCGTGGCGTCCGCTGGTGGTGGGCAAGGTCAAGCCGTGGCAGGTGCTGGTGTTCGCCGGCGTGCTGATCGTGTTGTCGATGACCATCCTGGTGCTGTGGGTGAACCTGATCACCGCGGTGCTGACCTTCGCCTCGCTGATCGGCTATGCGGTGATCTACACCGTGTACCTGAAGCGCGCGACCTCGCAGAACATCGTCATCGGCGGCCTGGCCGGCGCGATGCCGCCGATGCTGGGCTGGGCCGCAGTGACCGGCATGCAGGGCTCGTCGGACTGGGCGTACTCGTCGCTGCTGGTGCTGATCATCTTCATCTGGACCCCGCCGCACTTCTGGGCGCTGGCGATCTTCCGCCGCGAGGACTACGCCAAGGCGGAAATTCCGATGCTGCCGGTGACCCACGGCGTGGTGCACACCCGCAAGCAGATCATGGTGTATTCGGTGGTGCTCGCACTGGTCTGCCTGCTGCCGTACCTGGTGGGCATGAGCGGCGCGTTCTACCTGGGCGGCGCGATCGTGCTCAACGCCGTGTTCCTCTGGTACGCCTGGCGCATGCTGAACCCGCCGGACGAACTGTTCTCGATGAAGATGTTCTACTACTCCATCGTGTACCTGATGGCGCTGTTCGCCTTCCTGCTGGTGGACCACTGGATCCTGCCCTGGTTGTAAAGCGACACCTGTAGAGCCGAGCCCATGCTCGGCTGAGGGCTGGTTGGAAGAGCAGCCGAGCGTGGGCTCGGCTCTACACTTGATCTCTTCCAGCGGCGTCGCCATTGCTGTTCCTGACCCCAAGGAAAGGAGCGAGCAGGGATGCATTCGATTTTCCGCTGGACCAGCGCGCTGCTGCTGGCGCTCGGCATGGCCCTCAATGTGCATGCCGACGACACCGCCGCGCAGATCCGCCAACACGCCGGTGAGCACCGCCTGTTGATACTGGGCGAATTCCACGGTACCCGCGAGACACCGCTGCTGGTTCGGGAACTGATGGAGGCCTACGCAGCCGATGGCACTCCGGTGCGGTTGGCATTGGAGCTGCCGACTGACGAGAACGCCGCGCTGGCGACGTATCTGGTGTCTTCCGGCACGGCCAAGGCGCGCGCTGCATTGCGTGGCACGCCGTACTGGAGCGTCCGCAGCCGCATGCATGACGGCCGTCGCAGCAAGGACATGCTCGACCTGATCGAAGCGGCGCGCGCGCTGCGTACCCGGGGGCGCGACGTGCAGGTATTCGGTTTTGATCGCGTGCTACTTGCCGAAACGGCGGGTAGTGGGGCACGCGACCGGGCGATGGCCGAAGAGGTCCGCGTGCGCGCACAGGCATTGCCGAACAACGCACGGCTGCTGGTGCTGACCGGCAACGTACATGGCATGCGTACGCAGCCGAAGATGATTGCGTACCCCCCGATGACGGCATTGCTGAACGATCTGGAGCTCTACAACGTGCGTATCGAGGCGCGTGGCGGGGAGGGTTGGGGCTGTGCCGCCCCTGGACGTTGCGAAGTGCGCCAGCTGCCGGGTCATGCCGGGACATCGCCCAGGGTGGATACCGGTGCTGACCGCAGCTACGACCTGAGGGTATGGCTGCCGCGATTCAGCGTGGCGCGGCTGCTGGACAGCGATTCGGTCTGGTGATCATCCACGCGTGGCGTGGATCCAACTGCGCCGTTCAACCGCCAGCCGAGCGTGGGCTCGGCTCTACAGTAGATCCACACCGTGCGTGGATGTTCTCCACGTCGTGTCAGGACTTGCGCTTGGCGTAGCGCTGCGCGATCACACCGCAGACGATCAGCTGGATCTGGTGGTAGATCATCACCGGCAGCACGATGGCACCGAGGCTGCCACCAGCAAACAGCACCTTGGCGATCGGTACGCCCGTGGCCAGGCTCTTCTTCGAGCCGCAGAACACGATGGCGATCTCGTCCTCGCGGTTGAAGCGCAGGCGGCGGGCGATGAAGGTGATCAGCGGCATGGCGATACCCAGCAGCACCGCGGCCACCACTGCCACGGCCAGCAACGAGAGCAGCGGCGTCTTGCTCCACAGGCCTTCGGTCACTGCCTCGCCGAACGCCGAATACACCACCAGCAGGATGGTGGCCTGGTCGGTGTAGCGCAGCAGTGCGCGCTGCCGCTCCACCCAGCCGGCAATCCATGGCCGCAGCAGGTGGCCGGCCACGAACGGCACCAGCAGCTGCAGCATGATGCCGCCGATCGCATGCAGCGGGTCGTGCACGCCGCCGGAGGTACCGGCCAGTGCGGTCAGCAGCAGCGGGGTCAGGAACACACCGAGGATGCTCGACAACGAAGCACTGCACACCGCTGCCGGTACGTTGCCGCGCGCCATCGAGGTGAACGCGATGGACGACTGCACGGTGGACGGCAGGGTGCACAGGAACAGCACGCCCAGGTACAGCTCCGGGGTCAGCAGCCAGCCCGACAGTGGCTTGAACATCAGCCCCAGCAGCGGGAACAGGATGAAGGTGCAGGCGAGGATGGTCAGGTGCAGCCGCCAGTGCAGCATGCCGCCGATGATCGACTCGCGCGGCAGGCGTGCGCCATGCAGGAAGAACAACGCCGCGATGGCGACCGTGGTGACATCGTCGAGGACGATGGCGGCGGCGCCCTTCATCGGCAGCAGGGAAGCCAGGCCGACGGTGCACAGCAGGGCGAGGGTGAAGTTGTCCGGTCGCAGGCGCGACCACCAGCGGGTCATGGTGGGCAGAGTCCTTTGTGCGGAGGGTTCAGGGCGAGGTGACCGGTGTGGCCAGGCGCTGGCGGGTGGCGGCTTCCAGCGACTTCAGCCCAGCGCGCTGGCCCAGCTGAAGGGCCTGTTCCGGGCTGGCATGTTCGTAGCGTGCATTGACCAGGCCGAGCACGGCACCGGCGCGGTTGCCGGAGGCGCAGTGCAGCAGCACCGGCCCCTGGCTCTGCTGCAGGGCCTGGTGCACGGCGCGCACATTGGGCGCATCCAGCCCCTCGGCACCGGCCACCGGAATGCGCACATAGCGCAGGCCCAGCGATTCGGCCACGTGCGCTTCATCGAAACCGCGGTCCTCGTCGGGCTGGCGCAGGTCGATCACGGTGCGTACGCCTTGTGCGGCCAGTTCGCGCAGTTGTGCGGCACTGGGCTGGCCGCCGGCATACAGGCCGGGCCGGACTTCATTGAGCGGGGTATCCGCAGCCAGGGCCGCCAGCGGCAGGCAGAGCGACAACAACAGCAGGCAGGTCAGGCGCAGCAGCATGGTCCTCTCCGTGAAAGCGTTCTGCCCCTCTACAGGCGCAGCCCGGCGCGGGCCTTCAACAGCTCGCGCAGTTCGTATTTGTCAGTATCGTCCAGACCCTGCTGGCGCTGCTTTGCCAACAACTCCTCCAGACGTTGCACCAGCAGCTGTTTCTCCAGCTGGGCCACGGCGTCGTGCAGTTCCTGGGTCCAGCTGGCCTCGGTGCCGGGCAGCGTCTGTGCGGCCAGTGTATGCAGCGAGGCCTGTTCCTCGCGGCCGTCGAAGTGTTCCAGCAGGGCGCCGGTGCTGATGTCCGGGCGCTGTTCGACCAGCCCCAGCAGCTCCAGCAGCAGCTCCACGCCGGGCAGGCGCAGGCCCTGGAAGTGATGCTTGCCGCCCAGGGTCAGGGCCAGTGACGGTTGTTGCAGCAGCACGGCGATCGCGCCGCGCACCAGGCTGCGCTTGGCCACTGGCTGGATCGTGCGCGAGGGCTGGCGCTGTGGCTGTGGTGCGCGCGTGGCGGCAGTGTTGCCCCCCCCCAGACCGGTCAGCTGCCCCAGCTGCTGCTTCATCAGATCGCCGAAGGCGCCGTCGGGAATCTGCGCCAGCATCGGCTTTGCCCGTTCGGCCAGGCGGGCCTTGCCGTCCAGCGTACCCAGGTTGATCTCGCGGGTCAGTTCGTCGAAGAAGAACTGCGACAGCGGCGTGGCCTGCTTCAGGCGTTCGTTGAAGGCCTCGGCGCCTTCCTTGCGCACGATGGTGTCCGGGTCCTCGCCATCGGGCAGGAACAGGAAGAAGGCCTGGCGGCCATCCTTCATGCGCGGCAGCACCGACTCCAGCGCCTTCCAGCCGGCACGGCGGCCGGCGGCGTCGCCGTCGAAGCAGAAGAACACGTCCGGCGCGTTGCGGAACAACAGCTCGGCATGGTCCGGCGTGGTCGCCGTGCCCAGCGTCGCCACCGCCTGGGTGACGCCGAACTGGAACAGCGAGACCACGTCCATGTAGCCCTCGACCACGATCAGCCGCTCGATCTTCTGGTTGGCCTGGCGCACCTGCCACAGGCCGTACAGTTCGCGGCCCTTGTGGAACAGCGCGGTCTCGGGCGAGTTGAGGTACTTGGGGCCGTCGTCCTTCTCGAACACGCGGCCGCCGAAGGCGATCACGCGGCCACGGCGGTCGAAGATCGGGAACATCACCCGGTCGCGGAACTTGTCGTAGACGTGGCCGCGATCGTTCTTGGAGAACAGGCCGGCGCGGTCGAGCAGCTTCATGCGCCGCTCGTCCTTGCCCAGCGCATCGCGCAGCCCGCTGTAGCCATCGGGCGCATAGCCGATCTGGAAGCGTGCGCGGTTCTCTTCGTCCACGCCGCGGCCGTCGAGGTAGCTGCGCGCCTTCTCGCTGCCTTCCAGGTTCTTCTGGAAGAACTTGGCAGCGGCGTCCAGAGCGGAGTAGAGCTCGCGGCTGTCGTCCTGCTGCTGCGGGCTGCGCGGGTTCTCGCTGCGCGGCACTTCCATGCCGGCGCGCTTGGCCAGTTCATCCACCGCGTCGAGGAACTCGAGGCGGTCGTAGTTCATCAGGAAGCTGATCGCGGTGCCGTGCGCGCCACAACCGAAGCAGTGATAGAACTGCTTGGTGGGCGAGACCGTGAACGAGGCCGAGCGTTCGTCATGGAACGGGCAGCGCGCTGCGTACTCCTTGCCCTGGCGCTTCAACGGCACGCGGCTGCCCACCACCTCGACAATGTCGGTGCGGGCGAGCAGGTCGTCGATGAAAGCGTCGGGGATACGGGCCATGGGCAACAGGGCAGGGCGCGGCCGCCAGGGCGCGCAGCAGGGGGCGGCGGATTCCCCCTAGTTTACTCGCTGGTGACCTCCGGGCCTGGCTGTTCCGCATCGACCCCGGCCTTGGCCAGCTGCGCCCGCGCATGCAGGCGTTCGTCGATCACCGCGGTCATCAACGCACCGACGAAGAACACGGCGGTGGCGTAGTAGATCCACACCAGCGCGATCACCAGCGCGCCCATCGAGCCGTAGGCGCTGCCCGGGGCCACGGTGGCGATGTAGACGCCGATGCCGTAGCGGCCCAGGGTGAACAGCACCGAGGTGATGGCACCGCCGATGAAGGCCTGGCGCCAGGCCACGCGGCGGTCCGGCAGGTAGTGGTAGAGGAAGGCGAAGGCCAGCGTGTACAGCAGCAGCGAGGTCAGGTAGCCGATCGCCGGTAGCACCGAGGGCAGCTGTGCGAACACCACTTGCAGCGCAGTGGTGGCAGTCATCGACAGGATCAGCAGGAAGCCCAGTGCCAGCACCACGCCGAAGGAGAACACGCGTTTGCGCAGCCAGGCCTTGATGCCTTCCAGACGCTGGCCGCTGGTGTGGAAGATCCGGTTCAGCGCGTTCTGCAGCTGGGCGAACACGGCGGTGGCACCCACGAACAGCAGCAGCGTGCTCCACAGCCCGGCCAGCGAACCCACGCTGGGCTGGCTGTTGGCGTTGTGCAGCACGGTGTCGGCGACGCTGGCCACGCTGCTGCCGGCCACTGAACCGATCTGGCTGATCAACGTCTGTTGTGCTGGCGGGTACAGCGAGGCAGTCAGCCACAGCAGCAGCACCAGCAGCGGTGCCATCGACAGCAGGGCGTAGAAGGAGACCGAGGCGGCCTGGGTCAGCACGTCGATTTCGACGAAGCGCTTGGCGACCGCCATCGGGAAGCTGTCCTGCAGGCGGTCAGCATAGTGGCGAAGCCGTGCGGGGATGCCGTGGGGACGCGTGTCGGTGGGGGCGTTGGATTGCTCGACCATGGGGGTGTTGTAACAGCCGGCGGTCGAAGGAGCGGTGAAGCGGGTGCATCAATGGGGTCAGAGCCCTTCCGCGATGCGAAAGGGATCCGACCCCGGCAATGGCTTACGCCAGCAGCTGCTTGACCAGCTTGGACACCAGGCCCATGTCCGCCTGGCCGGCGAGCTTGGGCTTCAGCGCACCCATCAGCTTGCCCATGTCAGCCGGGCCGGAAGCACCGGTCTCGGCGATGGCGGCCTGGATGGCGGCCACGATCTCGGCTTCGCCCATCTTGGCCGGCAGGTAGGCTTCGATGACCACGATCTCGGCGCGCTCGATCTCGGCCAGGTCTTCACGGTTGGCGGCTTCGAACTGGCTGACCGAGTCCTTGCGCTGCTTGACCATCTTGTCGAGCACGGCGATCACGGCGGTATCGTCCAGCTCGATGCGCTCGTCCACTTCGCGCTGCTTGATGGCGGCGTTGATCAGGCGGATCACGCCCAGCTTGTGCTTCTCGCCCGCCTTCATGGCGGCCTTCATGTCGTCGGTGAGCTGCTGCTTCATGCTCATGAGGAACCTCGTGGTGGTAGGTGGGGCGGGGCGGATGCCCGAACCCGGAAACGCAAAAAGCCGGCGACGCTCGCGCGTGCCGGCTTCGGCTCCATCGCGACAGGCAAGCCCGCCGCAATGAAGATGCGTCCGATCAGTACAGGCGCTGACGCTTGGTGACGTCGCGCGACGAGCGGCGCAGCTGACGCTTCACAGCAGCGGCGGCCTTGCGCTTGCGCTCCTGGGTCGGCTTTTCGTAGAACTCGCGCTTGCGGGTTTCGGCCAGCACACCGGCCTTTTCGCAAGTGCGCTTGAAGCGGCGAAGAGCAAACTCGAAGGGCTCGTTCTCGCGGACTTTGACGCTGGGCATGGAATCTCCGGGACACAGTAGAACCGGGTCACGCCCGGCGAGCCGCACATTATAGCGGCGAATAGACAAACTGCAAGCGGCCAACCCTGAATACGGGCCGGAAGTTCGAAAGCAGTGAGATCTGCACATCCCCCGAGGGGGCGGCAGGGGCGTCATAATAGCAGGCATGCGAGTCCTTGGCATCGAATCTTCCTGTGATGAGACCGGCGTGGCGGTGTATGACACCGACCTGGCCGGCAGCGCGGCCCTGCGCGCCCACGCGGTCTACAGCCAGATCGCCCTGCATGCCGAGTACGGCGGTGTAGTGCCCGAGCTGGCCAGCCGCGACCACGTCCGCAAGCTGCTGCCGCTGGTGCGCCAGACCCTGGCCGACGCCGGTCTGGGCGTAGACGACATCGACGGGGTGGCCTATACGGCGGGTCCGGGCCTGGTCGGCGCGCTGCTGGTGGGCGCCGGCGTGGCCCGCTCGCTGGCCTGGGCGCTGGAGGTGCCGGCGGTGGGCGTCCACCATATGGAAGGCCATCTGCTGGCCCCGCTGATGGAAGACGATCCGCCGGAAGCGCCGTTCGTGGCGCTGCTGGTGTCCGGCGGCCATACCCAGCTGGTGGCCGTGGATGCCATCGGCCAGTACCGCCTGCTGGGCGAGACCCTGGACGATGCGGCCGGCGAGGCCTTCGACAAGACCGCCAAGCTGATGGGCCTGCCGTACCCGGGCGGCCCCCAGCTGGCCAGGCTGGCCGAGCAGGGGACGCCGGGCGCGTACCGCTTCGCGCGGCCGATGACCGACCGCCCTGGGTTGGATTTCAGCTTCTCCGGCCTGAAGACCCAGGTCCTGATGGCCTGGCGCGACAGCGACCAGAGCGAGCAGACCCGCGCCGACATCGCCCGTGGCTTTGAAGATGCCGTGGTCGAGACCCTGTCGATCAAGTGTGAGCGCGCGCTGGAAGCGGCCGGCACCAACGTGATCGTGGTGGCCGGCGGCGTGGGCGCGAACAAGCGCCTGCGCGCCCGTCTGCAGCAGATGGCCGAGCGCCTGGGCGGCCGCGCCTGCTTCCCGCGGCCGGCACTGTGCACCGACAACGGCGCGATGATCGCCTTCGCCGGCGCCCTGCGCCTGCAGGCTGGCCAGCACAGCCCGCCGAAGGTGGACGTGACCCCGCGCTGGGACATGGCGACCCTGCCAGCGGTGTGAACCAGCGGCGCCGGGCCACGCCCGGCGGACGTATTACCGACGCCCTGCCAACGGCGACGCCGCCAGCACGGTCGTCGCCCGCTCATGGCGCTGCAGCCAGCCCAGGGTGTGCGGGCAGCGGGCGTGGATCAGCCGCCCGATCGCGGCCAGATCGGCGCCGATGTCGCGCTCGAGGATGGGCTCGTGATGGGCGATGCGGTTGCGCAGGTGGCGGATGCGGCCAATATCCGCGTGGATGGCTTTCCGGATGACACTGGGGTGGGCGCAAGGCGCATGGCGCAGGACTCCGCTGAGTGCCGGTATCCACAGCGTGGAATCGAAGCGACATGTGAACAGCTGCTGCCAGAACACCATGGGCAGGTTGGCGACGATTTCAGGTGTATCGCTTACGCGACTGGCAAGTTGTTCCAGTGCCGTGCGTGGAGAAGTACTGGACGAAGTTGGCAGCCTGCGTCTAAAGGCATCATTCCAGGGCCAACGTGGACCGTGCTGCCGAACAAGAACCATTGCCGCGGCGTTGCGGGTGACCACCTCGCACAGATGGACCGGCATCATCAGTGCACCGCACAGCCGCATGTTCCAGAGGTAGAGGGATTCGGCTGTGACGTCGGGGCCGCAGGTCGATGCGATTCTCTCGTAAGTGGACAGACGCTCCGCTGACAACGCGCGCCGCAGTGCATCGTATGAAGCCATCGTGATGTGCGGTGGTGAAGAATGGATCGATGTTGGCCAGTCAGGCGGGCAACAACCATAAGGGAACGTCGTTGTCCGTGCGGCCGATTCTCTGTGTTTCGCCTCGGACGAATACCTGAGCTTGCCTGTCGGAATTGGCCTTGACCGACGATCTGGTCCTTGCCTACTCTGCGTGCCTGCGCCACCGGGACTCGCGGCTGTTCAACAGCTCCCCCCGGGGACAAACGGTAGTACCAAAGGGCCCTGCTAGCGGGGCCCTTTGTTTTTTTCCGGGCCCGCCCCGTGCCGGCCACCCGTCGCCCGTTCCGGGCAGGGTCACTGCCGTGCCGTTACCATGGTCGCCTGTATTGGCGCTGGTAACCGCAATGGACAAGGTTTTCATCGAGGGGCTGACGATCGATGCCCTGATCGGCATCTACGATTGGGAGCGACGGATCCGCCAGGACCTGGTGTTTGACCTGGAAATGGGCTTCGACAACCGTCGCCCCGCGGCCACCGACGACATCGCCCACACCCTGAACTACAAGGCGGTGAGCAAGCGCCTGGAGCAGTTCGTGCGCGAGTCGGAGTTCGGCCTGGTCGAGACCCTGGCCGAGCGCTGCGCGCAGATCGTGCTGACCGAATTCGACGTGAAGTGGCTGCGCCTGAAGCTGAGCAAGCCCGGTGCGGTGCGCGGCGCGCGCGCGGTGGGCGTGATCATCGAGCGTACGCGGGAATGACCCGGTAACCCCGGTAGTGCCGGCCGCTGGCTGGCAACCTTGGCAACAACGGAACAGACAGGAGACAACTGATGGTGGATGCGGTGGTGGCGGTACAGTGGCTGGAAAAGCTGCAGAACACACTGGAACCCTATCCCGGCGCCTACCTGGCGTTGATGATCTCGGCGCTGCTGATCGCCGCCGGCCTGGCCAACTGGGTGACCAAGCGCATCCTGCTGCGCGGGCTGCGACGCCTGCTCAGCCGCCTGCCGGGCGCTGACACCGGCCGTGGCAGCCACCTGATGCGGGTGATCTCGCGTCTGTCCAATGTGGTGCCCAGCCAGGTGATCGCCTCGGGCATCCG
Organism: Stenotrophomonas sp. SMYL89; assembly: GCF_036319985.1. NCBI lineage: Bacteria > Pseudomonadati > Pseudomonadota > Gammaproteobacteria > Lysobacterales > Lysobacteraceae > Stenotrophomonas > Stenotrophomonas sp. SMYL89. Next base: position 30,558 of record NZ_JAWIRW010000010.1, read on the forward strand.
CATCGTGCCGGACCTGCCGCCAGGGCTGGTGGGCTTCATCATCGGCGCCTGCCAGGCGTGGGCGATCCTGACCGTGGTGCTGGCCATCTCGCATGCGCTGGATGCGGCCAACGACCTGTACGAACGTCGCCCCGAGGCACGCAACAAGCCAATCAAGGGCTATCTGCAGGTCGCCAAGATCGTCATCTTCGTGATCGCCGGCCTGTCGATCGTTGCCACCCTGGCCGGTGTCGACCTGCGCTATCTTGTCACCGGCCTTGGCGCGGCCACCGCAGTGCTGATGCTGATCTTCCAGGACACCATCCTGTCGCTGGTGGCCAGCGTGCAGATCAGCGGCGATGGCCGCGTGCGCATCGGCGACTGGATCGAGATGCCCAGCCAGAACGCCGATGGCGATGTCATCGACATCGCGCTGCACACCGTCACCGTGCAGAACTTCGACAAGACCATCACCACCATCCCGACCAAGAAGCTTGTGACCGAGTCGTTCAAGAACTGGCGCGGCATGCAGGAAGCCGGTGGCCGCCGCATCAAGCGCGCGCTGTACCTGGACCAGCACAGCGTCGGCTTCCTGGATGAGGGCGACCTGGCCTTCCTCGGCCAGTTCGCGCTGCTGCGCGACTACCTGCGCGAGAAGGAACAGGAGCTGGGGCAGTGGAACGGGCGCCTGCGCGAGCAGGGCGTGGCCGAGGTCAACAGCCGCCGGGTGACCAACCTGGGCACCTTCCGTGCCTACGTCGAGCGCTACCTGCGCAGCCACCCGGGCATCCATACCGACATGACCCTGCTGGTGCGGCAGCTGCAGCCGACCACCGAGGGCCTGCCGCTGGAGCTGTACTGCTTCACCCGCAGCACCGCCTGGGGCGAGTACGAGGCGGTGCAGTCGGACATCTTCGACCACCTGCTGGCGATCCTGCCGGCCTTCGGCCTGCGCGTGTTCCAGGCCTCCAGCGACGCCATGTTGATGGCCGGGCAGCGCCAGCTGGCCGGCTCGGAGTAAGCTGCGATGCCTCCAGCCGGACCGTACGGATCCGGCTGGAGCCTGAAACTGAATGACGAAACCTCTCGCCAAATGGCTCGGGATCGCTAGAATGCCGGGCTTGTAAACGTTTTCATCAAGGACTGCTGGTGGCCTCCGATCGCATCGAATCCCTCATTGCCCAGATGACCGTCGAGGAAAAGGTCGGCCAGCTGGGTGTCTTCGCGGACATGGTCCGCCCGTTCGCCCCGGACGTGAACCCGGAAGCCAACGTGCGCAATGCTGACCAGGTGCTGCAGCAGGTGCGCGAGGGCAAGGTCGGCTCGCTGTTCAATGGTGTCGGCGCCGAGCTGGGCCGCCGCATCCAGCAGGTCGCCACCGAGGAAAGCCGCCTGGGCATCCCGGTGATCCTGGCCGCCGACGTCATCCACGGCATGCGCACCGTGTTCCCGATTCCGCTGGGCGAGGCCGCCAGCTTCGAGCCGGACCTGGCCGAGCGCACTGCGCGTGCCACTGCCATCGAGGCCACCGCCGCCGGCCTGCACTGGACCTACGCACCGGCCGTGGATATCGCCCGCGACCAGCGCTGGGGCCGTGGCGCCGAAGGTGCCGGTGAGGACGTGGTGCTGGGCTGTGCGTTCGCCGCCGCCCGCGTGCGCGGCTTCCAGGGCAGCGACCTGCGCGCCGCCGATTCGCTGCTGGCCACGCCCAAGCATTTCGCCGCCTATGGCGCGGTGATGGCCGGCATGGAATACAACATGGTGGACATCTCGCCGCAGACCCTGCGCGACGTGCACCTGCCGCCGTTCAAGGCCGCCTTCGACGCCGGCGCGATCACCGTGATGTCTTCGTTCAACGACATCAACGGCGTGCCGGCCAGCGCCAATGCCGAACTGCTGACCGACATCCTGCGCGGTGAGTGGAAGTTCCCGGGCGTGGTGATCTCCGACTACACCGCCGACATGGAACTGGTCGCCCACGGCTATGCCGCCGACGACCGCGATGCCACCGCCAAGGCGTTCACCGCCGGCCTCGACCTGAGCATGCAGAGCGGCTTCTACGCCGAGCACCTGCCGGGCCTGGTCGAGAGCGGCGAGGTGCCGATGGCGGTGCTGGATGAAGGCGTCCGCCGCATCCTGTGGCTGAAGGAAACCATCGGCCTGTTCGACGACCCGTACCGTTCGCTGGACCCGGCGCGCGAAGCCGATACCTCGCACATCGCCGCGCATGACGACCTGTCGCGTGATGCCGCGCGCCGCTCGATCGTGCTGCTGAACAACCGCGACAACGTGCTCCCGCTGCAGAAGACCGGGCAGAAGATCGCACTGATCGGCCCGTTCGTGCAGGACCGCGAGAACATCGAAGGCTGCTGGACGCTGTTCGGTGACAAGCAGCGCTATGTGGACCTGGAAACCGGCGTGCGCGCCGCCATCGGCGATGCCTCGCTGCTGGAGATCGTGCCCGGCTGTGATCTGGAAACCGCGATTCCGGGCGGCACCGAAGCGGCCGTTGCCGCCGCGCTGCGTGCCGACGTGGTGGTGCTGGCACTGGGCGAACCGCAGCGTTACAGCGGCGAAGCGCAGTCGCGCGTGGAGATCACTCTGCCGCCGGCACAGCAGGCGCTGGCCGAAGCGGTGGCGATGACCGGCAAACCGCTGGTGGTGCTGCTGCGCAATGGCCGCGCGCTGGCGCTGCAGGGCGCGGTGCGCAACGCGCATGCCGTGGCGGTCACCTGGTACCTGGGCACGCAGACCGGCCATGCCGTGGCCGATGTGCTGTTCGGTGATTACAGCCCGTCCGCGCGCCTGCCGGTCAGCTTCCCGCAGGTGTCCGGCCAGCAGCCGTATTTCTACAACCATCCGCGTACCGGCCGCCCGGAACTGCCGACCATGTCGGAGTTCAAGGCGCGCTGGCGCGAGATCCCGAACGAACCGCTGTACCCGTTCGGCCATGGCATCGGCTACACCACCTTCGCTTACGGCGTGCCGCAGCTGAGCACGGCACAGCTCGGCTGGGACGACACCCTGACCATCACCACCGTGCTGACCAATACCGGCCGCGTGGCCGGCGAGGAAGTGGTGCAGTTGTACATCCACGACCGCGTGGCCAGCCGCGTGCGCCCGGTGCGCGAACTGAAGGACTTCCGCAAGGTGGCACTGCAGCCGGGCGAGTCGGCCGAAGTGGTGTTCACCCTGACCCGTGAACAGCTGGCGTTCACCGGCCGCGACGGTGTGCTGCGCGCGGAACCGGGTCAGTTTGACCTGTGGGTCTGCGCCTCGTCGGCGGCCGGCGAAGCCGTGCAGTTCGAGCTGCTGAAGGGTTGATCGCGGAATGGCAGCGCCGGGCCATGCCCGGCGTTGCTGCGCTCACATTGCACGAACACGCCGGGCGTGCCCCGGCGCTACCATCGGGCTCCCTGTTTCGATGGAGTGCGCGCATGCGCTGGATGGCTTATCTGATTCCCGCCCTGTTGCTGGCGGCCTGTTCGCAGCCGGCGGCACCACCGGCCGAGCCCGCCGCGGATGCACCGCCGCCGATGGAGGCCAGCGCCCCGGCAACGCCTGCGGCATCCACCGCTGAGCCCGCCGCCGCTGCACCGGCCGCACCCGAAGCGGATGCGCCCGCGGAAGACGCACGCGCACGCATCGAAACGCTGCTTGGTGATGCGGCGCAGTACGAAAAGGTGTTCAACGCGTTCAGGACCGCCGTGGTCGGTGGTGATCGTGCTGCCGTGGTGGAGGAAGTGCGCTTCCCGCTGAACATCGCGGATGGAAAGAAGATCACCGGCCCGGGCGAGTTCCAGCGCAACTACGAGAAGATCATCACACCGGCGGTGGTCAAGGCGGTGTCCGAACAGGACTTCGGCAAGGTCTTCGTCAACCAGCAGGGCGTGATGATCGGCGATGGACAGGTGTGGTTGAACGGGCAGTGCCTGGACCAGGCCTGCAAGAAGACCGAGGTGAAGGTCATCACCATCCAGTAAACGGAAGCGGCCCCGCATGCGGGGCCGTTCCGGGAAAATGTGCCGATCAGGCCTTCGGCGTCAGCTTCAACAGTCGTGCCTTGCTGCCGTCTTCCAGCAGCCACAATGCGCCATCCGGGCCCTGTTCCACTTCGCGGATGCGCTCGCCCATGTTGAAGCGTTCGGTCTCGCGCGCGCTGTCGCCGTCGAACGCTACGCGTACCAGCGAGGTCGACGACAGCCCACCGATGAAGCCGCTGCCCTTCCACTGTGGGAACAGGCTGCCGCTGTAGATCACGAAGCCGGCCGGCGAGATCACCGGCGTCCAGGTCACCTTGGGTGCAGCGAATTCCGGGCGGGTGTCGTGGTCGGGAATCGGGCGCCCGTCGTAGTGGTCGCCGTTGGAGACGATCGGGTAGCCGTAGTTGGCGCCGCGCACGATCAGGTTCAGTTCGTCGCCGCCAGCCGGGCCCATTTCATGCGCCCACAGCTTGCCGTTGGCGTCGAAGGCCATGCCGAGGATGTTGCGGTGGCCCAGCGACCAGATCTGCGCGGCCACGCCGCCCTGGGAGGCGAACGGGTTGTCGGCGGGCAGGCTGCCATCGTCGTTGAGGCGGACGATCTTGCCGAGGTTGCTGCCCATGTCCTGCGCCGGGTCGAACTTCTGCCGCTCGCTGGAGCTGATCCACAGCTTGCCGTCCGGGCCGAAGGCAAGGCGATGGCCGTAGTGGCCTTCACCGCTGACCTTGGGGATTTGCCGCCAGATCACCTTCAGGTCCTTCAGTTGACCGGCACCGTCGTCATCCAGCGCCAGCGTGGCACGGGCCACGGCCGCACCGCGGGTGTCCAGCGTGCCTTCCTCGGCGTAACTGACGTAAACGACATGATTCCGGGCGAAATCAGGGTGCAGGATGATGTCGCCAAAGCCACCCTGGCCACCGTAAGCGACCTTCGGAACGCCGGTGATCTCATGCTTCTGGCCGCTGGCCAGGTCCAGATGCTGCAGCTTGCCACGCTTTTCGGTGACCAGCAGGCCGCCGTCAGGCAGGAAGGTCATCGCCCACGGCTGGTCGAAGCGGCTGACTTCGGTGGCGTCGAACGGGCGCTGGTCGGCGGCGGTAGAGGCCACGGGCGCGGTGGCTTGGGCGCCGTTGGCGGCCGGGTCGGCGGCATTGCAGGCAGAGGTGGCGAGGATCGGCACCAGGCCGAGGGCGAGCAGCAGGGGTGTGCGGGTCATGGGTATCTCCAGGGCGGGGATGCGGATGGCCGGGCTGTCCCTTGTATACCACTGGAGGCGTGACCGTCGTGGCCCGAAGGTCCTGCGCCCCCCTGTGCGACGGCGGCGGGATCGTCTAGGGTGGGCACGCCCGGGCAAAGCAAGCCCGCCTGACTGCAAGGATCTGCAATGAACACTGCCATGCCCCACAAGCCGTCCACCGCCTTCATCGCCGCCTCGTGGGTGGCCCTGCTGCTGGGCGCGGCGGCCTACCTGATCGGCCTGTTCAACGCCGCCACGATGGCGCTCAACGAAAAGGGCTACTACCTGACCCTGCTGCTGTTCGGCCTGTTCGCGGCGGTGTCGCTGCAGAAGAGTGTGCGTGACCGCGTCGAGGGTATTCCGGTGAGCGCGCTGTACTACGCGCTGTGCTGGTTTGCGCTGCTGTCGGCGCTGATGCTGCTGCTTGTTGGGCTGTGGAATGCCACCCTGGCATCAAGCGAGAAGGGCTTCTACGGCATGGCGTATGCGCTGTCGCTGTTCGGCGCTGTGGCGGTGCAGAAGAACACCCGCGACCTCATCGCTGCAGGTGGTGGTGAGAGCAAGCGCAGCGCGGTCGTGCCACCGCTGCCGGAACAGGAGTGATCGACCCGGTGTAGAGCCGAGCCATGCTCGGCTCAGTCGAGCATGGCTCGACTCTACAGACGTGGTGCGAGAGCCGAGCACGGGCTCGGCTCTACAGAAGCCTGGCGTTATCGCTTCAACCGCGGGTCCGCCAGCTGTGCATCTTCCCAGCCACGGCGCACAGCGCCGCGCGCCTGGGCCCATTCCAGCCGGCTGCGGCCACGTTCATTGGCCCAGCGTGATTCCAGCTCGGCTTCGACCTGTTCGTAGGCGCGGATCATGTCCTGTGCGCGGGCCGCATGGCCGATGCGGTAGGCCGGTTCGTAGTCCTCGAAGAACAGCTGGTCGTCGTAGTAGGGCTCGGACGTATAGCGTTCGCGCCAGTAGTTGCTGACCGCGTCGCGCGGCGTGCTGTCGTCCGGTACGCGGCCGGGGATCTGGTACTCGGTCATGGAAGGCTCCGTTGTGGACGAAGCCTGATCGTGCCTGCGTGGCGGTTAACGGCCCGGTCCGGCAGCGTGATCGCCAGATCAATCCGCCGGGCATGGCCCGGCGCTACCGGTCACGCGGCGTCGGCATCCTTGCGCGGCAGCTTGTAGATCACCGCGCCGATGGCAAACGCCACCAGTGCGGCGGCGATGTTCTGCCAGCTGGCACTGGCGAACAGTGCAAGGCACAGCAGCAGCGCCAGCACCGGAATCAGTGGGCCGCCGGGTAGTTTCAGTGCACCTGGCCGGTCCGCGAAGCGTTTGGCCAGCACCAGCACCGCAGCCGCCGTACCGATGTAGGCGAACAGGCGCGTGGTCATCGACAGCAGCGCCAGCTGCACGAACGAACCCGACAGGGCCAGGCCGAGCGCGATCAGGCCCTGGCACAGGATCGACGCGGCCGGGGTGTGGAAGCGTGGGTGCACCTGCGCCAGGATCTTCGGCCCGTAGCCATCGCGGGCCAGCGCAAACAGGAAGCGCGGGCCCATCATCATCGTGTTGCTGTTGGTGCCGAGGATGGAGATGGTGGCACCGACAGTCAGGATCAGCGCCAGTGCTTCGCCACCGAAGCCGGCGGCGGCATCTGCCAGCGGCGTGGCCGAGCTGGCCAGGCCGGCCAGCGTACCCTGTGCCACCACCTGTACCGCGCCGTAGATGACGGTGACGGTGATGATCATGGTGATCAGCGCGAACGGAATATCGCGGCGCGGGTTGCGGTATTCGCCGGCGGCCGCAGGGATGTTCTCGAAACCGGCGTAGGCGTACAGCAGCAGCAGCGCGGCCTCGCCCATGCGTTGCAGGTCATGCGGGTCCGGGCGCTGGCCGGAGAAGGCCAGCTGCGGGTCGATGTAGAACGCGCCGATGGCCACGAACAGCAGCAGCGGCAGCATCTTGCCGATCACCAGCACCACGCCGGTGCGCGCGGCCGAGCGCACGCCGATGATGTTGACCCCGGTGAGGAAGCCCAGCGATACCACGATCACCGCGATGCGACCCATGCCGGCGCCAGCCCACGGCCAGAAGCGTGCGACCGCATCGGCCAGCGCATTGCTCAATGCGGCCGCCGAGCTGATGCGGGTCAGCCAGATCATCCAGCCGATCTCGAACCCGGCGAAGCGCCCGAACGCCTCGCGGGCATACAGGTAGCTGCCGCCGGGCTCGTCGAAGTAGCTGGCGGCCTGTGCGTAGCACAGCACCAGCAGCGCGACGACGACGCCGGCGGCGACCACGCCCCACAGGCTGAACGGGCCGAGCAGGGCGACGGTGGCGGCCGGCAGCAGGTAGATGCCGCTGCCGATCACATCGTTGATCGACAGGCCGACGATCTGCCAGCGGCTGACCGCGCGCTGCAGCTGCGGTTCGTCCTGCGCGCTCAATGGGCGTCTCCGCGCAGTGCGGGCAGCTGCCACTGAGCCTGCAGGCGCGTGTACTCGGCGCGCGGCAGCAGCACGAAGCGCGGCGCATCCTGCGGCCGCAGCCAGTCCAGCAGGGCCTGCATGCGCGCTTGCGGCATGGCGGTGCAGCCGGCCGTGGCCTCGCCGGGCTGCCGCCACAGGTGGGCGAAGATGCAGCTGCCCTTGCCAGGCTGGTTGTCCGGGTTGTGGGCGATGACGAAGCCTTCCTGGTAACGGACGTCGCCCTTGTTGTGCAGATCCAGCCGCATCGGCTCGGTGGAACCTGCCACGGCTGCCTTGCCGACCTTCTTCGCGTCGACGATGCGGTTGTAGAACGGCGAGGCAGGCACATCCATGCAGTAGCTGCTGTCGAGCATCGGCTGGTAGGCCATCGCGGTGCCGGGGCGGGTGACCGCATAGCCGAACGCGCTGCCGAGCGCGAACACGCCCGCCGGGCTGCGGCCATCGCCTTCCTGCTTCTGCGGGCCGTCGGCCTGCGCCGGGTGCAGGCCCAGGCCCCAGGCACTGCCGGTGCGGCCAAGCGCCACCGGGAACGCCCGTCCATGCGCATGCCAGCCCTTGCCATCGCGCACATAGGCCTGCAGCTGGCCCTGGGTGCTGTCCCAGCCATCGCTGGTGACCACGATCAGCTGGCGCGCACCCTCCAGCGGCGCGGCGTGGACGGACACCGTTGCGGCAAGCAGCAGCGCAGCGGTAGCGAGACGGACCAGCGATTTCATCAACAGGTGCTCCGGTCAGGAATCCAGCAGGTGGTCGATCCGCTCCAGATTCACCGCCAGCTGCTGCTGGCGGTCCGGATTGGCGTGGCAGAGCAGCACGAACAGGAAATCGAGCAGGGCATGCATGGCGCTACGGTACAGCAGCTGCGCGACCTGCGGCGTGCGATCATGCGCACACACCGCCAGTGCTGCGTCAGCATGCGCGCGGAGCGGGTTGGCGGTGTGGCGGGTAATGGAAATCACCTTGCCACCCATGTCCTGGAACTGGCGCGACAGCTGCGAAAGCTGCGGCAGGTTGCCGAATTCGGAGAACACCAGCAGCGCATCGCCGGGGCGCGCGGCCGACAGGTTGGCCAGCATCAGGATCGGGTCGGTGTGCGGCACCACCAGCAGGCCGAGCAGCGACAGCCGCATGGCGAACTCGCGGGCGAACAGGCCATCGTCACCCAGGCCATGGACGAACAGTTTGGGCGCGCCGTCGAGGAGCTGCACGATGCGCTCGATCTCTTCGCGCGGGTTCGCCTGGCGGGTTTCCTCTTCGGCCTGCGCCTTGCTGCGACGCAGGGCGTCGCCCAGGCGCAGGTAGTCATCGCTGCTGTCGGGTTCGGTGGGTGCCTGCTGCGGATCGGCGCCAGCACGGGCGACATCCTGGCCGATCGAGTACTTCAGGTCCGGGTAGCCCTTGAAGCCGAGCTTCTGGCTGAACTTCACCACGCTGGACTGGCTGATGCCGAGCGCACTGGCCAGCTGCTGGGACGAGTAGTCGCGCAGCAGGTGGGCGTTGTCGAGGATGAAGTCGGCAATGCGGCGCTCGATGGCCGACATCTGCCCGCGCTCGGAACGGATCTTCAGCAGGGGCGGCATGCGGGGTGTCCGGGCATGTGTAGGCGCGTTGTGGTTGGCAGCGTAGAGCGTGTCATGGAGTGGGGGGGGGGGGGGGGGGGGGGGGGGGGGGGGGGGGGGGGGGGGGGGGGGGGGGGGGTGGGGGGGGGCGGGGGGGGGGGGGCGGGGGGGGGGGGGCGGCGCGCG